>DRJW01000090.1 GCA_011052055.1 Nitrospirota bacterium | reverse complement strand
TTTAACTTCCAACGGAATGCTGATGCGGACAAACATTCCGGCCTTGATAAGAAACTCCGGGTTATCAAGAACTATACGCACCGGGAAGGTGCGTGTCTTTTTATTGGCTTTGGGGACGAGCGCGGCGATTTTCCCTGCGAACATTTTACCTGGATAAGCGTCCAACGCTACCTGGACTTCCCTGGAATCGCCGGCTACGGATATTAAATGCTCCGGTATCTCTGTTATGACTTCTACTTTACGGGTGTTAACGATGTCGAAAATATTATCCCCCTTTTCCACCCAAGCGCCGGTGTCGGCGTGTCTTTTCGTGATAAACCCGCCAAAGGGGGCTTTTATGCTTGTCCTTTCAAGCTCATACTCTGCCTGGTCAAGCTCCGCCAACCGCAGATCCATGTTCGATTTCTTCGATTCGACATCCAGCTCCGCGTTTTGCATATTCTCAAGCGAGGCGACCCTCTCGCCATACAGGTCTTTGGCCCTTACCGCCGCAAGCTCTGCTTTTTTAAGATCGGCGACGGCAAAATCGAGCCGCCCTTTGGCTTCACGGGCCCTGATTTTATTTATGGTTTTGTCGAGCAGGCAGACCGTCTCTCCTTTTTTTACTGCGGCCCCTTCACGTTTTGAAAACTTCTCCACTCTACCGGTAGTCTCCGCAGAAACGGTTACGTCGGTGAACGCTCTTACCGACCCGACCAGCTCAACGGAGGCTGAAACCTCTTTCTCCACAATTTCGGCCACCAGGACAGTAGCGGGGGGACGGCCTTTCTTCTTTTTATTCTGGGCGGCGGTGGCCGTTGAAAAAAAGGCGGTCGACGTGAGCGCAAAGAGCGCCAGAAGGGATGCGAAAACGAACACTGACCTGGACATAGGCTGTAATTAAACCATAATTCGTCCAAACTTGGACGAATTTTCGCTCGATTACGCCACGAAAGCGCTTTTTAGAGGTCCCCTTATTTCAATCCAGAATCTCGTAATAGATATTCCGTCGTTTCGGTGTATATCCTGCGCTTTCTATAATCTGCCGGATATCTTTTTCCGACAGGTCAAACGATACGCCGGCGGCTTTTACCACGTTCTCCTCTATCATCGTCGAGCCCATGTCGTTGGCGCCGAACAAGAGCGCCATCTGCCCCACCCTCGCGCCCTGCGTCACCCATGACGCCTGAATGTTGTCTATGTTGTCGAGGTAAAGGCGCGAGATGGCCAGCGTCTTTAGATAGTCGAACCCGCCACTAGGCCGGACGCCGGGCATCGCCGTGTTCTCCGGCTGAAACGGCCAGGGGATGAACGCTGTGAACCCGCCGGTCTCATCTTGCAGGTCACGGATTCGTTTCAGGCTCTCGACTCTTTCCTCCAGCGTCTCGATATGGCCGAACATCATGGTGGCTGTTGTCCGCAGGCCTTGCTTATGCGCCTCGCGCATCACTTCTATCCACTCATCGGCGGCGCATTTGCCCGGACTTAGACGGTCGCGGACGCGGTCGCTTAATATCTCCGCTCCGCCACCGGGGATCGAGTCGAGTCCGGCGTCTTTGAGCCTTGCGATGGTCTCGACGATTCCGATGCCGCTAAGACTTGCTATATGGATTATCTCCGGCGGTGAGAAGGCGTGTATATGAATTTTATATTTTTGCTTTATGCTTTTTAAAGTTTTCTCGTACCATTCGATTTCAAGATCGGGGTGAAGCCCCCCTTGCATAAGAATCTGGGCGCCGCCAAGCCCGATTGTCTCTTCTATTTTTTTGTTCAGCTCCTCAGGCGTAATGGTGTATTCGTCCCCATCTCCATCGACCCTGTAAAAAGCGCAAAACTCGCACCCGGAAACGCAGTAGTTTGTGTAGTTGATATTCCGGTCGATAATGTATGTCACCACGTTCTGGCCGGTTTTCGCCATTCGTACAGTATGGGCCGCCTGTCCGATGGCGAGGAGGTCGCTCGACTCGAAAAGCCAGAGCGCGTCTGTTTCGTTTAGTCTTGCGCCGCTTGTTACGGACGATAAAGCGGCCCCGGCTTCAATGGTCATCTATCCGTATCCGGCCGTATCCGGCGAATCTGTTTTTCCCTCCGGGCCGTCCGAGCTTTTTCTAAGGTCGGTAAGCTCCACCGATTTTATTTTTCGCCGGTCGGCGTCCATGATTATAAACAGGTAAGCCCCTACGCCTATTTTCGCCCCTTTTTTGGGTATATCCTCTATAGCTTCCATCAAAAAACCGGCCAGCGTTTCATAGTCGCCAGTGGGCAGGCTTAAATCCAGATCCTCGTTTATGCTGTCTATTTCGATCGACGCGTCGAAAAGATACCTGCCGGCGCCAAGAATTTCGTATGATTTAACCGGCTGGTCGTACTCGTCCTCAATTTCACCGACGATCTCCTCAAGCAGGTCTTCGTTCGTGATTACGCCGATAGCGGCGCCGTATTCATCCACAACCACAGACATGTGAACGCCCGACTCCTGCATCTCTTTTAAAAGCTCCGAATTCTTTTTGCTGTAGGGCGTGTAGTAGGCCGGGCTCATGATTTTGACCACCTGGGCGTTAAGGTCGGCCTGGCGGAGAATATCGAACGCGCTGACGATGCCGACAATGTTAAAAATGCGATCATGATAAACAGGGAGCCTGGAATATCCCGTTTCCGCTATGATGGCTTTGGCCTGCGAGAGGGTTGTCGACTCTGAGACGGCGGCGATATTTATCAGCGGTTGCATCGCCGTCTCCACACAGCTTGTCTTAAACTCGAAAATCCTGTCTATCATCTTTTTTTCTTCCGTGTCGAGCTCCAGCTTTTTCTGGTTGAGCTTGGCGAGAAGAAGAATCTCTTCACGGGTGATGATCGTAGCCGACACCTCACGTTGCAGAAAAATTCTTTTCAGAACGAATTGAGATACGACCGTAGTAACCGCAAGAACGGGCGCGAAAAGCCTCTGCGCAAGCTCAAGGGGTTTCGCCGCAAAAGGCCACAGGGCCTCCGCGTTATACCGGAAGATCGCTTTTGGAACAATCTCGCCCAGTATCAGCGTGACCGGCCCCATGATAAGAAAAGAGTATAAGTCGGCTTTCTCGCCGAAAGCCCCCACCATAGACGCTGTGACAACAGCAGACGCCGCGAAAACGCAAAGGTTGGTGCCGACCGATGTCGTTCCAAACACCCTTTCAGGAGATTTGAGCATGTTCTCCAGCGTTATAGCGAACTTTTCTCCATCATCGGCGAGCCGCATAAGCCTTATCCGGCTAAAGGAAACCAGGGCGATCTCGCTACCGGAGAAAAAACCCTCCGCGCAAAGAAAGAACACAACGAGGATTAATGTCAGCTCAATGCTCACTTAACCGCCCTCCTCTGCAGTTTTAGCGACCGTCTTGCCTTCAGGGGCCCTCGTAACCCTTATTTCTATAATCCGGTGGCCTTTGACTTTTTCAACGGTGAATTTAAAACCGCTATCTTCAATCGACTCGCCCCATTGTGGCGCCCTGCCGAATAGATGAAAAACATACCCGCCCACGGTTTCGATCTCATCGTGTTTTAGAGAAGTTTCAAAATAGCCGCTAAACTTCTCCAGCGAAACGGATGAGAAAACACGAAAAGCCCCTGCGCCAAGGCGAACGATACCCTCTCCGTTACGGCCCGACGCCTGTTTGCTTTCACCGACCAGCTCCTCTAAAACATCATCCATCGTCGCAATGCCCTGGGCGCCGCCATACTCGTCCATCACTATGGCCAGGTGAACCTTCCGTTTCCTGAATTCCCGCAAAAGCTCTTTTATCATTTTTGTTTCGGGGACAATGTAAGGCTCACGGACAAGGTTTTCCAGATTTACATCCTCCGGGGGGGGGTAATCGAGTTTGAGCAGGTCTTTTTTAAACAAAACGCCGACTATGTTGTCGATAGTGTCTTTGTAAACGGGAGCTCTTGCGAAATACGAATCGGCCATTTTGTCCCAGGCCTCTTTGAGCGGAGTGTCCACTTCCAGGGCGAGGATATCGGTGCGCGGCGTCATCACTTCTGAAACGGTTACGTCCCCAAGCTCGAAAACTTTCTGGATCATCTCTTTTTCCTCTTCGCCGATGATCCCCTCACCGGCGCTCTCCTCGACCAGAGATTTAAAATCCTCTTCGTCAAGCATTCCACCGGCCGCGTCCCCTCCGCCGCCCAGCGCCCTGACGATAAGATCGGAAATCCACGTTACGATTAACTGAACGGGGTAAACCGACCACATGAAAACAGTCAAAGGATAAGCCGCCGCCAGAGCCCACTTTTCGTTGTTGTTGTGCGCGAAAGCTTTCGGCGTTATCTCGCCGAAGATAAGAAGAATAAAGACGCCGAATCCAAGCGAGATGGCCACCCCCACGGAGCCGAACAGATCGAGGGCCACAAAAGTGGCTATGGCTGAGATGGCGACGTTTATAAGCTCGTTGCCGACGTAAACTGTTACGAGAAGCCTTTGAGGATTCGCCAAAAGAGCGGCCACCCTGGCGCCTTTTCCGCCCGCGCTCTGTTTCAAGCGGTGGACGGTTGCGCTGGTCAGAGAGAACAGCGCGATGTCGCATCCGGCGAAAAACGCCGAACCTAAAAGAAGGACGGCCATCAGCGCAAAGCGCCAGATTAAAGAGTCGTCCATGCTCCTGTCTTACCGGGCATTATATGTTTATGGCGCCACAGCTTTAAAATTGTTTCTGGCTTAACGGCGCGGCGCGCCGTGACTTTCGAGCTTGAGCTCCGTGACCTTCCCGAATCTGGAGAGAGCCATGTCGAATTTTTCAGGATCGCCGATAATGACTATTTTCAATCCATCGGGATGAAGCCTCTTTGCGGCGACTCGCATGATGTCTTCTTTGGTTACGGCCATGACTTTATCCCTGTAGGTTTCAAGGTAATCTTTCGGGTATCCGTAATAATCTATTATCATCCTCTGCCCCATGATTTTCGCTGGCCGGTCAAATACGAATATAAACGAGTTGATAATCGAGTCTTTGGCCATTTTCAGCTCTTCATCGGTCACAGGCTCGGTCCTTATTCGCTCTATCTCGCTTTTTATAAGGCCGATCACCTGCCCGGTGCTCGACGCTTTAGTCTCCGCTCCGGCCATGAACCGGCCAAGCTCCCGTCTGCCCCCGATGGTATACGCCCATACAGAGTAGGCCAGACCCCTGTCCACCCGGACGCTTTTAACCAGCCGCGAGGAGAACCCGCCACCACCCAGAATATCATCCATCACGCGCAGTGTCTGGTAATCGGGATCGGTTTTGCGTCCGGCAAGGTGCCCCATTCGGATAACCGATTGAGGAATTTTTTTTACGGCCAGATAAACGCCGCCCTCGAACTTTTCGGTAACCGGAGCCACAGGGGGGTATCGCGGGGTTTGCCCCTTCCATCCTTTGAAAACTTTTTCAAGCTTTGAGATAATCGCGCTTTCGTCATAGTCGCCTGTAATTCCAAGCATGACGTTTTGGGGGACAAAATATTTAGCGTAAAACTTTTTAACGTCGTCGATGGTTATCGATGTCACTGTCTCGATGGTCGGGTACCGCCCGTAAGCAGAGCCTTTGTATATCAGTTTTAACAGCTCCCTGCTGGCCGCTCCTGTCGGGCTGTCGTTTTGCCTGCTTATCCCGTCGAGCATTCTGGCTTTGGCGAGCTCAAACCTGCCTTGATCGAACCGGGGATTGCGTAAAACGTCGGCGAAAATTTCAAGCCCTTTGTCTGTGTCTTTGGATAACACCGAAAGGGACGCCGATCCGCTCTCGGCGCCTATAGAGGTCTCCACCGATCCTGAAATAAATTCTAAAGTCTCATCGAGGATATCCGGGGGCGTCGATATCGTTCCGCCCGACCTGATGGTGGCGCCGGTAAGCATCGCCAATCCTGTTTTGTCTTCAGGCTCAAAGATCGCCCCCACCCGGATCATCGACGCTACGCTAAACAGGGGAAGCTCGTGATCCGGCATCAGGTGCACAATCATGCCGTTACTCAAAACAACCCGTTTCGTTTTGGGTATGTCTGTGTTTATAGGCTTGTAAACCAGGCCGCCGAGGGAGGGCCGCCCTGAATTGTTAACGGCGTTTGCGGGCTGTTTCGCTCCGGCGCTCAGGCAGTGCGGCAGGGCAAGTGAAATCAACACCAGTGCGATCAGTCCGGGGTTTTTCATTTTTTTCTGACAAGCGTGGCGACAGTCAGGTTGTCGCGTGTAAAATATTTTCGCGCCACACGCTGGATGTCCTCCGGCGTCACCGACTTTATGTTATCCACAGATCTTGTGATGTACCGCCAGTCGCCCGCCACCTGCTGGTACCATGTCAGGCGCCGGGCCATGCTGTAATCGGATACCAGCCCGCGAATAAGGTCGGCCTCGACGTTGTTTATTACTTTTTCAAGCTCGCGTTTTGTCACAGGCTCGGTCTTGAGCCGCTCCAATTCCACCCACACGGCTTTTTCCACGTCGGCTGTCGTGTGCGGCGCGCGCGGCTCGGCGCTGATTGTGAACAGATTGGGGTATCTGGAGCCGGGCGTTGTGAAGGTTCCAATCGATACCGCCACTTTTTTCTTCATCACCACTTCTTTGTTGAGCCTGCTTGTGCGTCCCGAAGAGAGAACGGAGTCTATAACGTCGAACACGAAATCGTCGGGATGCGGAATGGTCGGCTTATGAAACCCCATGAACAGGCTTGGGCTGGCGTCGAAAGTGACATCGACCCGCCGCTCGCCTCCCTGGGCAGGCTCTACGCTGACAATTCTTTCCGGCAGGGGCCGCGATGGCAGGTCGCCGAAATATTTTGTTATGAGCCGTTTAACATCTTCAAACTTTACAGAGCCGACAATGGCTATCACCATGTTGTTGGGCGCGTACCAGGTCTTGTAGAATCGAACCATCTCGCTAAGCGGAAGGGTCTTAAGGTCGGAGTCCCATCCGATGATCGGCTGGCCGTATGGATGGGCGATAAAAGCGGACGACAGATAACGTTCGTACAGTTTTCCGCCGCCGCTATTTTCATAGCTCCGTTTTCTCTCTTCGCGAACAACCTC
>DRJW01000089.1 GCA_011052055.1 Nitrospirota bacterium | reverse complement strand
CTACAATCGGCTGTAAAAGGCGCCATGCTTCGTTGCCGAGTCAAATTCGTTGACGAGTCAAAATCGTCCTCAGAGTAGTTACTACTACGCTTGTGTCTATTTTGTCTCGCAGTCTCGCCTGATGGCTTTTCGCTCGATTTCGCTACGAAAGCGCTTTTTAGAGGTTCCCATAACTAAAAAAATGGGATGTATAATCGGCGCTAACAGGCCGCTGAAAAAGCCATGGAGGGACTTTTTCAGCGCATTGCTAATTAAAGCTCAAATGCATAAATATTTGCAAAGCGAGAATGGGAAAGTGGATTCAACGATCAGCGACCTTCTGAAAGAGCAATTGGGCCGGTATCTGCTCAAGGCCTTAAAGTTACAGAGTCTGGCCGGAATTTCGACTTTCACGCCGCTCGCCACTTCGCGTGTGATAGAAAAGGTGTACGGCTATCCTGTTATCGTATCCAGCGCGCGATCCAGGCTGAGGCGGCTCGCCGATGGCGGCTACCTCAAACAGATGGATGAGGATCGCTACAGGATTCTTCAATTGTTCCATAGCAAAGATATTCCTTATTACAGGCGAAGATCCACCGCTTACCATCGGGACGCGGACGAAATGATGTGGCTTTCCATCAACGCCGCCGACACCGGTTCCATATTCGAGATGATCGGGGCCGCCATCGAGAAGGGCGACTTGAAAAGCGCCCGGACTATGCTTGAAAAAATGATCGATACCGGCGACAGGATAACAAAAGGGAAGACGTATCACCAGCTAGCTAAAATCGAGGCGGACGCAAGAAAATATGAAAAAGCCCGGTTTTACTATAGCCAGGCGCTTATAAAAGGGGCCGGGGATGAATTTGTGTATGCCGATTTCGCGCGGTTCAAAGTGAAAACAGGAGATATGGACGGGGCCATTAAACTGCTTAAAAAGGGAGCTGGCCATCATCGGAGCTCACCGGCGATCCATGACCTGCTGGCCATTTATTATTCGCGAAAAAAGGATAGGTACAGAAGTGAGTTTCATCGGCTACAGGCGCTGGTTTCAGAATCGGATTTTGTTCCCGTCAAGGCCGGTGTCGCGGACCTGCTTGCCAGGGAAGACAATATAGAGGCCGCGCTAAAGCTTTACAGGCGAACCGCCAGGAGCGCAAGGCGCAATTGCTATCCTCTTTACAGGATCGGCTATATATACGCGAACCGGCTGGAAGACAAAAACAGGGCGCGCGCAATCTTTGAAAAGATAAAAAAGATCCAGCCGGACGATGACACCGCCTCTCTGAACGTCGACCTGCTTTTGAAAGACCGGCTACCTTTGCCTGAGAAGGTTGTTTGCGCATTTAGAAAACGGAGGCTTACCTGGAATCCTGATAGACCAGGTGAGGTGGAGGTGGCCTACTTCAATAAGTGATTCTCCGGCTCGCTCAGTTCCCCCCCCCTATTCCGTAAAAGTAAATCCCGCCCATCCTTCAAAAAATCGCAGACCTGTTTTTACAATATTATGGGAACCTCTAGAAATTCGATTTCTGCTGTAAACGTACGACATGCCCTCTCACGTCGTTGGCGTGTCCAAATTGTCCTCAACGTATGTTTCCATACGCTTGCGGGAATTTGCTCCCTCCTCCTTGTGAGAAACCATCTCATCCGTTTTCGCCACGAAACCAATTGTTAGAGGCTCCCTTACGAGTGAATTCATGAAATTGTTGTTAAAAGTATAAAATAGGGTCTTTTTTGTTGACAATTACATGTAATTAACATAATATTTTAACTATTTAGTAAGTAATAGATGTGAATTAGTTAAAGTGTTACTTTAACTAATTCACATTTTAATCTAATTAGAGATAAAATATATTGATAATCCATCAATTAGTCGCTGAATGCTTCTTGACAGTAATCGTTCATTTAGATACGATTTACAATAGTGTCATAAAGTGTATTAAAGTGTCAAAGTTTGCCTATGTTTATTGGCCGCTACGAGGCGAGTGTCGATCCGAAGGGAAGGGTTCACCTGCCTGCGAAAATAAGGGACGTGTTGATGAAAAATTTCAGCCCGCCCCTGATTTTGACCATTTCCGACAGGTGCCTGTCGGGCTATCCGGCCGAGCAATGGCTGAAGAAATACGAAGAGATAGAAGCCTCGGAATATACGCCTTCCAAAGGGGATCTTCTCCGGGCGATTACAGAAAATGCGGCGGAATGCCCTCTGAAAAACGGTCGAATCCTGATACCGGCGTGGTTGAGGGAATATGCGGAGATAGGGCGTGACGTTGTGATTGTAGGAAGAATAAAAAAAATAGAAATCTGGTCTGTTGAGCGCCATAGGCGGATTGAAGCGGCTTACGATCCAGAAAAATTATCAAAACGGCTTCGCGAACTCGGATTTTAACCGGAGCTTTTACAGGCCTGACCAGCCACGGTTTTAATCTTTTCGCGGACGATAGGCGCTTGGGAGAAGGCTTTGGAGCATGTCCCGGTCCTGGTTGACGAGGTTTTATCTATTGTCAGCCGTCCGGGCAGGCAAATAGTGGTTGACGCCACTATCGGAGGCGGCGGCCATGCGGAGGCTATTTTAAATGCGTTCGAGGGGGTTAGCTTGATCGGGATCGACCGTGACTTAACGGCGGTGAGGCGTTGCGCCAGGCGGCTGGAAATTTTCGGAGAGCGCGTCTCGCTCGATAACGCCGCCTTTGAAAATATGGACGAAGTTCTAGACGGCAGAGGCGTGGATCTGGCCGACGTGATTCTCATGGATCTTGGCGTCTCCTCGTTCCATCTCGACGACCCGGAACGTGGATTTTCCTTCCAGCGCTCCGGCCCGCTGGATATGAGAATGGATCGCTCCGGGGAGCTTACGGCAGACAACATTGTAAACAGCTATTCCGAAAAAGAACTGGCTTTAATTTTTAAAAAATATGGCGAAGAGCGCTTCGCCCGGAGGATCGCCAGGGCGATAACGGCCCAGAGAGAAAAAAACAGGATCGAAACCACCGGGCGCCTGGCGAAAATTATCGAAGATTCCGTCCCCGCAAAAGCCAGAAGGGGCAGAATCCATCCAGCTACAAGAGTTTTTCAGGCGATTCGCATTGCCGTAAACAACGAAATTGAAAATCTTGCGATGGCCATTGACCGGGCCGTCTCAAGGTTAAAGGCGGGAGGGAGAATCATTGTGATTTCGTTTCACTCGCTGGAGGATCGTGTCGTCAAAACAGCTTTACGCGATTTGACCAGACACTGCGTTTGCCCCAAAGACTTGCCGGTCTGCGTGTGCGGCGCGCCTGGGAAAGTGGAGCTTTTGACCAGAAAGCCTGTCTCGCCGGGAGCCACGGAGATTTTAAACAATCCCCGCTCCAGAAGCGCCAGGCTTCGGGCCGCCCGACGGCTTGAAACATGACCGTCGCAAGGCTGGTAAAAGAGAAGCGGGGGGGTTGGCTCCCCGGAGGCTTGCGCCTTATTAAAGCGTTATTTTGATGGAGAGGCGCTTTGTTTACATACGGACGGGATAAGGCGAACATAAGCGCAAGGACTGTAGCGCATTATGTCCTGTCGGCGGTTTTAATCCTCCTTGCGATGCTTTTTTACATATATCCGTCCATCTCCTCGACAAGCCTGATGTATGAGTATTCAAACGCGACCCGGCAGTTGAGCGAGCTTAAAGAGCTAAACAAGAAAATGAAGCTGGAGCTTTCGACTTTGCGCTCATACGACTTTATAGAAAAGCGCGCCATCAACGATCTCGGATTTGTTTTTCCGGCCCAGGGCCAGGTGGTGATTATTGCGAAAAAATAGAAGGAAAGCCAGAGGAGCCGCCCCGGCCAAAAAAGTAAATGCAAAGCTCAAGACCATGGCTGTCGCCGCCATCTTGTTTTTGGGATTCGGGGCCATAACGGTTCGCCTGGCGCAATTAACGATGTTCTCCGACGAGCGGGTGGCGGAATTTTCCGCGAAACAGCGTTTCCGCTCAATCAAACTTCACATGCCTCGCGGGATGATTTTCGACCGGAATATGAACGAGCTTGCGGTTTCCGTCAAACTGCGCTCCGTCTACGCCAATCCCCGCAGAATCGACGATCCCCGATCGACAGCCAGAGCTCTTGCGAAAAATATCGAGCCTAAAAGCCATAGCCGCCAAAACCGTCTTTACACGAAACTTGTAAAAAAAATTAAAGCCTCCAAAGATAAATATTTCATTTGGGTGAAAAGAAAAGTTTCGCCGGAAACCTACGCGAGGATCAGGAAAGAAAAAATACGCGGCGTAGGATTTGTCAAAGAATCGAAACGGTTTTATCCAAAACGGGATATTGCGGCCAAGTTGATAGGATTCTGCGGTATCGACAACCAGGGGCTGTACGGCCTCGAATACTACTATGACGATGTAATACATCCCGTCGATTCGCGCTCTATCGTGCGTAAAGACGCTCTGGGCCGCCCCATCTCCACGCCAGGCGCCCTGAGCCTTCCGAACGTGACCGCGCCCTACGATCTTGTTCTCACTATCGACGAGAGGGTTCAGTACATAACTGAAAAAGCGCTGGAGCGCCAGACTCTCGCCTCCAGGGCTAAGGGGGGGGTGGCGATCGTTATGAATCCCAATACCGGCGAAATTCTGGCCATGGCCGAGCAACCGAAATTCAATCCGAATAATTACCAGAGATATAAATCAGGATCGTGGAAATCCCAGGCCGTCTCCCAGGCTTTCGAGCCTGGCTCCACTTTCAAGGTTTTCGTCGCCGCCGCGGCCCTGGAGGAGAAAGAGGCCGCTCCCACCGAAATTATAAATTGCGAAAACGGCAGATATACCGTGGGCGGAAAAACATTCAGAGAGGCGCTCAACCACCGCTATAAAATGTTGACAGTCACCGATGTGATCGCCAAATCGAGCAATATCGGGGCTATAAAAATAGCCGAAAGACTGGGGCCAAGACGTCTGAAATATTATTTGAGCCAGTTCGGTTTTGGAGCCAGAACCAACGTCGATCTTCCTGGAGAAAGCGCCGGACTGCTTCGCGGCACCAAAGCCTGGTCGCGCACTTCCCTGCCGTCTATTTCTTTCGGGCAGGAAGTGGCCGTAACTCCGATCCAGCTTGCCACAGGGATCAGCGTTTTGGCGAACGGTGGCTATCTTGTTCAGCCCAGATTGGCCAAAGCGCTTATGCGCGGCGGGAAAGTGATCAGGAAAATCGAAACAAAAGTGGTAAGAAAAATCTTGTCGGAGTCTACGGTTAAATCGATAACAAACATGATGACGCAGGTAGTCGAATCGGGCACGGGCCGGATGGCTTCGGTTCCAGGTTTTACTGTGGCCGGTAAAACAGGCACCGCCCAGAAAATAGATCCGGCCACAGGCTCCTATTCAGACGACAAATTCCTGTCGTCGTTCGTCGGTTTTTTTCCTGCGGAAAAACCGCGCCTCGTTATCATCGTGATGATAGATGAGCCCGAAGGCGTCGTCTGGGGCGGGGCGGTGGCCGGGCCGGTATTCGCGGAGATTGCGTCGCGCTCCGCAAGGATACTTCGCATCCCCGGATCGGAGACGGAGATATACGAAATCAACTGGGCGAAGATGCTCCGGCGCGACAACCTGGCCAAAGACGCGGATAAGCCGGGCCGGATAGAGAAAAAGCTGACAGGAGACACAATGGAAAACCGAGATGTCTATGAGCGGTTTATATCCGTCATTGAGTCGGTGAAACAAATTATTTGATGAAACCGATTGGAGGGATTATAGGAAAAATGAACACTATAAGTATAACAGGAGCCCAACCTGCAAATCTGAGTGATATCTGTTACGATTCCCGCAAAGCGCGGCGTCACTCCACTTTCGTCGCGATTCGCGGGACTAAAACCGACGGCCACCAGTTTATCAAAGAAGCGGTGCGTAAAGGCGCCACAACAATCGTGGCCGAAAAAACACCTTCGATCCGCCTGCCTGGCAGGGTTTCGCTCATCATTGTCCCCGATTCCAGGGCCGCCCTCGCCCAGTTGAGTGATTATTTTTATGATTCCCCATCCAGCTCAATGAGCGTGGTGGGCGTCACCGGCACTAACGGCAAGACCACGGTCACTCACCTGTTGCGCTCCATCATAAAAGCTGGAGACAAACAGTGCGGGACAATCGGAACCATCACTTACGATCTTGTAGACGAGCAAACACCCGCCTCCAAAACAACGCCGGAGTCTCTGGATCTGCAAAGAATGATGAAGACTATGGTTGACGCAGGAGCGGACTACTGCCTGCTCGAAGTCTCGTCACACGCTTTGTCACAGCGCAGAGTGGAAAAAGTTGTGTTTAAAACGGCTGTTTTCACAAACCTGACACAGGATCATCTCGACTACCATCAGGATATGGAGGGTTATTTCAAGGCCAAAACCAGGTTATTTACAGATTACTCCCCGTCCGTCTCCGTAATCAACGCCGACGATCCCTTCTCCTCAAGGCTTATGGCCATGATAGAAGGGCAGGTTGTCACCTTCGGCCTGAAACCAGGCCTTGACGTGACCGCAAGCGATGTCAAAATTGGCGTTGATGGAATCTCAATGACTGTAGCCACACCTTCAGGCTCCTTTCAAATCCGCTCGGCCCTCACAGGCATCCACAACGTATACAACATTCTGGCCGCCACCGCAGTAGCTATCGAGGATGGATTCAGCGCCGATATTGTGGCTCTGGGCGTCGAAAATCTTCAATCTGTCCCAGGCCGGTTTGAAAAAGTGGACGAGGGCCAGCCTTTTACCGTAGTGATCGATTACGCCCACACTGAAGATGCGCTAATCAACGTTTTAAAAGCCGCAAGAGCCATTACGAAAGGAGGCCTGATAACCGTGTTCGGATGTGGAGGGGATAGAGACGAAGGGAAACGTCCGTTGATGGGAAGGGCGGCCTTGAGCCTGTCGGACAAGGTAGTGGTCACATCCGACAATCCAAGGAGCGAGGCGCCGGACAAGATAATCGACGACATACTTAAAGGAATAGACGCAAGCGCCAGTCCCGGAAAGGAAGTAAAAGTGATTCCCGAAAGAAGCGAGGCCATCCAGGCCGCGATAAAAATGGCCGCTCCGGGCGACCTTGTGCTGATCGCCGGCAAGGGGCATGAGGATTATCAGATCATAGGCAGTAGAAAATTTCCTTTCGACGACCATAAAGAGGCGGCCACAGCCATAAAGCAATTGAATGAAGAAATTTAAAGTCTCTGAAGTGGTCCGGGCCGTTGGCGGCAAGCTGATCGGCAGTGGCGACAGGTCTGTCGGACGGGTCGCCATTGATTCACGCGAAAATCTGCGCGGCGCCCTTTTCGTGGCGG
>DRJW01000088.1 GCA_011052055.1 Nitrospirota bacterium | reverse complement strand
TTTGCTTGTCATTCTCGGATTTGTCGCCCGGCTTTCGTGGCTATATGTTATCGGCGTGGTTTTCACGGCTGGTATGCTCTATTATGAGCATTCGATCATAAAACCGGATGACCTGAGCCGGGTGAACGTGTCGTTTTTCAACGCAAACGGGATAATAAGCGTAGGCCTTATGCTTTTTACAATAGCGGATGTGACCCTTTTATAACGATCATTAACCTTGCGAACAGACGATGAGCGCAAAACATAGTTCAAACCAGAAAAAACCGGAAGGACACAGGGGCCGTCTTCGCCAGAAGTTTCTCGATTTCGGACTCGAAAAACTTACCGACGATGAAATCGTAGAGCTTCTTCTGACGCTTGCCACCCCCCGCAAAGACTGCAAGCTTATCGCCCGTGAGGCCTTAAAACGGTTCGGGAATCTTGCGGGCGTACTCGACGCGTCTGTTGACGATCTTCAAAAAGTGCCCGGCATAGGCCCGACCAACGCTTTTGGGGTACGGCTCATACAGTCTATCGCCCGCAAGTTTTTAAGGGAAAAAATTATACGGGAAGATTATATAAACTCGTTTTCCGATGTGCTCGACTATTTCTCCCACACTTTGAGGGGGCAAAAAAAAGAGTCGTTTCATATTCTTTTTCTAAATTCCCAGAACGCCATCCTTCACGAAGAGCGGATATCCACAGGCTCTCCCACCCACGTCACTTTCCATCCAAGGCAGATAATAGAAAAAGCGCTCAATCACGGGGCGACAAACATTGTCCTGGCGCATAACCATCCGGGAGGCGAGTCGAAACCTTCAAAGCACGATATTTATATTACCCGCCAGCTCTATTTCGCCGCCCGCCTCACCGAGCTCTGGGTAAGAGAGCACCTGATATTCTCTCCGAACGGCTATTATTCTTTTCTGAATGAAGGACTGATTGAGCAGTTCGAGAAAGAATACGAAAAATTTCATAAAAACATGAGAAAATAGCCCTTGTTATCAATCTGCCCGATTTATCATAGATATCATAAGTTATATCTTGCGAGAAAACAGTGATTAATATATTCGATCCTGACCTTCGGCCCATCGCTGAAAAAGTGGAGGCTTGTGAGCGGCTCTCTTTTGAAGACGGCCTTATCCTTGACGCAACCCCCGACTTGCTGGGGCTTGGGAGCATGGCCAACGTTGTTCGCGAGCGGCTCAACGGCGATAAAACCTATTACATCACCAACAGGCATATAAACCATACCAACGTCTGTGTCAATTCGTGCAGGTTCTGCGCGTTCTCGAAAAAAGAGGAAGAGGCGGGCGCCTACACGATGGAGCTTGAAACGGTGTTAAGCGAGGCGCACAAATATGATGGAGAGAAATTTTCCGAGTTTCATATCGTAGGCGGCCTGCACCCGGCGCTTCCATACAGTTATTACGTCGATATGATCGCCCGGTTGAGCGATGAGTTTCCCCATGTTCATCTGCAGGCTTACACGGCGGTGGAGATAGCGTACTTTTCGAAAATATCTGGCATGACCATACGCCAGGTTCTTGTCGATCTCAAGGAGGCCGGGCTCGGATCGCTCCCAGGTGGAGGCGCCGAGATTTTCTCCAGCCGGGTCAGGAAAAAGATTTGCCCGGAGAAAATAGACGCCCAAACATGGCTCAAGACGCACAAGACAGCGCACGAAGCCGGTTTAAACACGAACGCCACCATGTTATACGGCCATATCGAGGCGGGCGAAGACAGGGT
>DRJW01000087.1 GCA_011052055.1 Nitrospirota bacterium | reverse complement strand
TTTAAAGATGCGGTAGAGAATGCGGAAAAAGAATATCTGATAAAGGCGCTGAAAGATAATAAAGGAAGCATAAGCCAGACCGCAGAAAAAGCCGGCGTGAACGCGCGTACAATTCACCGCAAGATGAAAGATT
Source organism: Nitrospirota bacterium (assembly GCA_011052055.1). Taxonomy (GTDB): domain Bacteria; phylum Nitrospinota_A; class UBA7883; order UBA7883; family UBA7883; genus DRJW01. The sequence continues at coordinate 2,899 of DRJW01000087.1, read as the reverse complement.
ATGGCATCGATAAAGACGAGTTTAAATAAAGAGAGCCGGTTCGCTATCTGTTTTCTCTATGAAATTTAATCGTTGCACGCTTTTATCGACAATTTCCATATTCCGAGGCAGTCAGCTTTAGCTTTCGCCTCCAGTTTTTGGTACAGCTTTTTTCTGGAATACCTGAATTTACGGTACGCCTCGGCCAGCCCTTCTTTTAGCATAATTTCGTTTAAACTCCGCCCGTCCGGCAAGATTACATGGGCGAGGTACCTGCCATATCTGTCTTTTAGCGAATCACCCCCATATATAAGCGTGACTTTTTTTCGTAAGGCAAGCTCGGTCATGCGCAGTCCCGCCTCCTCGCCCAGCGGCTCCGCTTTTGTGTAGGGGCCTTGTTTTTCCGGGGTGTCGACGCCCAGAAGTCGTATTCTCATCTTTTTCGAGCCGGAGATGACAAGAATTGTATCTCCGTCATAGACATGGATCACAAGGCCATGCTCAGGCGGTCGAGGGGCCATCGCCTGCCCGTAGCAAGCAAGAGCGGGCGCCAGCGACAATACGAGCCAGAGCAATACAGGTTTTCCAATATCCATAGCTTAAGTTATACTTGTACGATATTAATTTCAACTTCAGCCTGGGTAGAATTTAAGCATGATAGATCATATTTCAGAGCCGGGAAGAGGGGGGCTTCGCTTAAACAAAGAGGATGAGGCGCTGGCCTATGGAGAGATGTCTGATGACAGCGACTATGAGGCGGAGACACAGGCGCAAGTCGTCTCGTATATCAAGCTGTTTTTTACCATCGTCATTTCAGCGCCGGTGGCGGTGTTACTGTCTCTAATAGTTTACGATGTGTATTCTGGCGTAGCGGTAAGCCTGGGGCTTCAAAAAGAGCGTATCGTCCAGGCGCCGGCCCGGCCCGCGCCATTGGAAAAAAAAGCGGCGAAAACAGACGACAGATCTGGCGAATGGATAAAGGCTTTCGCAAAATCGAACCGCAAGCTTACAGCCTCCCTTGAAAAACAGACCTCGGCGATTTTAAAGCTGGCCAACAGAAAGCCGCAGATCGTTAAAGTCGAAAGCCGGAAACAAGGAAAGAAAAAAAAAGTTAGTAATCCGAAGATCATAGTTATAAAAGTGCCCTCGCGCGAGAAGTTCGACCTGAATTACGAGAAACAGAAGGTATACGAGCTCGCCGGCGTGGATCTGGACGATCCTGTAACAAGCGCGAAACCGTTCAACGCCATAAAATCGCGCGATGTTCTAAAAGAGTTGATACGCTCTTTCAACTTGATAATCGCCGCGTCAAGGGATCACGATGAAGTCAGCGATTTTCTCAAAAGCAACGCCATGACAGGGAAGGGATACGCCACCCTCAGGCTGAAGAAAATCAGGTAGCAAAGCGTGTGTTAGCCGCTCCTGTTTTCGCTCAGCTTTTTATCTATGGCGCGCTGAACCGCGTCGGCGCTGGCTGGAAGCTCTATAGGCATATTGGCGAATCTGTTTTTTATATTGGAGATAGAGCCTTTATGGTAGCCAAGCTTGAAGTTTGAGAACTTCAGGCCGTGAGCGGTCGACACCACAACAACCCTTTCGTCCCGTCGAACATCGCCCCGCTCGACAAGCTTGAACAACGCCGCCAGGGCCACTCCCGTATGGGGGCATGTGTACATCCCGGTATTGTCTCCCATCGCGCAAGCGTCCGCCAGCTCCTGCTCCGAAGCCTGCTCCACTATTCCGTCGAACTCCTTTAGAATACTCACGGCTTTTTCAAGAGAAACCGGATCGCCTATCTGTATGGCGCTTGCGTGAGTCGGCCTGGCGCGGATAGGTTTGTAATCTTTATAACCCGTTTTGTAGTAGAGGTACAGCGGGTTGGCGCTCTCGGCCTGGGCGCAAACGATCCTGGGCCGTTTTGATATGATACCGACCTTCTCCAGCAGTAAAAAACCTTTACCAATGGCGGATACGTTTCCAAGGTTGCCGCCTGGAATGACAACTACGTCTGGAACTTCCCAATCGAACTGCTGGGCGATTTCGAGGCTGACGGTTTTTTGCCCTTCTATGCGGAGCGAATTTTTAGAATTGGCCAGATAAATAGTGTTGTCTTTGGTGACTTCCTGGACGATTTTCATGCACCCGTCGAAATCCGTGTCGAGCGCGAGCACAAGCGCGCCGTTGGCTATAGGCTGAATCAACTGCTCCGGCGACACCTTGTCTTTGGGAAGGAATACGATAGACTGGATGCCGGCGGCGGCGCAATAGGCGGCCAGCGCCGCCGAGGTGTCCCCGGTGGAGGCGCAGGCGACGGCCCTTATATCCTTGCCTTCGGAGATTATCTGTTTGACCATCGACACGAGAACCGTCATTCCCAAATCTTTAAATGAGCCGGTGTGGCTGTTGCCGCAAAGCTTGATCCAAAGGTCAGGAACGCCGATTTTTTTTCCAAGGCGTTCGGCGAGGAACAGGTTCGACTCTCCTTCGTACATCGAGACGATATTGTCATTGTCCACCGCAGGGCAGACCCATTCCTTCATTTTCCACACACCGGAGCCGTAGGGCCATATGTTGTGACGTTTCCTGTCGTCGAAAAGCCGCATCCAGTGGCCGCCGGAAGTCTCCTTTATTTTGTCGTAATCGTGGGACACCTGAAGCAAGGAGCCGCACGAGCGGCAGTTATAGATAACGTCGGTAAGCTCGTAACGCTCCTTGCACTCGGCGTTAAAACATTCGAACCAGGCTGTATAAGACACTTTTGGTGGCCCCTGCGCTTTAGGGAGAAAGATGAAAAATTTGTCTGACAATAGCAAAATTATATATTAAAGGGAACCTCTAAAAAGCGCTTTCGTAGCGAAATCGAGCGAAAAGTCGTCAGGCGAGACTGCGAGACAAAATAGCCGCAAGCGTAGTAGTAACT
>DRJW01000086.1 GCA_011052055.1 Nitrospirota bacterium | reverse complement strand
ATCGGGGTGGTGGAAGCGGACGTTTTCATCAAAAACGTCCTTATTCAAAAACGTCTTTTAGCGCGTCATAAGTGGTCGATAGGTGAACCGGGATCACTTTCGTCTGGCCGATGACAGGCATGAAGTTAAAATCGCCACTCCATCGGGGCACTATGTGTATATGAAGATGCTCTTTGATCCCTGCGCCGCCTGCGACCCCCTGGTTGACGCCAATATTGAACCCGTCCGGTTTAAACGCTTTTTTGAGCGCGACGACAGATTCACTGGTGAGCCGGGCCGACTCTTCAAGCTCTTCGGGGGTCAGGTCGTCGTACTCCGCGATATGGCGAAACGGCGCCACCATCAGATGCCCGTTGTTGTATGGAAAAAGGTTCAAGACGACGTAGCATGTCTCGCCTCTTTTTAAAATGTTGTGCAGTTTGTCGTCGTTTTCCTTTGGCATGGAGCAGAAAACACAGCCGTCCGGTTTTTCATCCAGGATATAGTCTATCCGCCAGGGAGCCCAGATCGGTTTTTTTGTCATATAGATTTACTGCAAATTATCCGCTTCGTTAAGAGCTGATAATACCTCGTTTTCCAAACCCTTCATTTTTTTCTCTTCATCGGCGCCTTTTTCATGATCGTACCCCAGCAGGTGAAGAACGCCGTGAATAATCAGCAGATCAAGCTCTTCCTCCAAAGCGAGGCCGGCCTGATCGGCCTGGCGCAGGGCGGTATCGACCGACACCACCACATCGCCAAGCATATCGGGGGCCACGTCGCCGAACTCACCCTCGGTTTGAGAAAAGGCCAGGACATCAGTCGGCCTGTCAACGCCCCGGTAGTCGAGGTTTAACTGTCTCATCTCACTGTCGCCGATGAGCGCGACGCTTAACTCCGCGCCCCCTGGCGGCCCGACCGCCCTTGCCGCTCTTGTCGCCCCGGCCTCTATGGCCGCTTTAAGGATAAAAGCGATCCGCCTTTCAAGACGGGCAATCTTAAGTCCGCCCGTTTTCAGCTTCGAGTCTGTCGCGATTCGCGTGAGGATCCTCACCGGCATTGGCTACGTCCTGTTCTTTTTCGTCCACAGGGTACTCGACCCTGTGGTGGTGCATGCTACTTACGACATGTATAAAACTATCGGCTATAAGGGCCAGGTCGCGCAATGTCAGATGGGAGTTGTCGAGCTGTCCTTGCATAAACTTGTCGTTAATCACTTCTGTCACCAGCTCTTTTATTCTCTGATGAGACGGGTCTTTACATGCGCGAGCCGCCGCCTCGATACTGTCGGCCAAAGCCACGCAGGCCGATTCACGCGACGAAGGGATAGGCCCCGGGTACCGGAAATCATCTTTGGACACCTCGGCCCTGTTTATGTCCTCGGCGTCTTTTGCTTTCCGGTAGAAAACCTTTATAAGCTGAGTGCCGTGATGCTCTGGAATCATCTTGATTATTTGCGGGAGAAGCTTATGTTTTTTCGCAAGCTCCATTCCGTCTTTAATATGGTTGGTGAGGATCAAAGCGCTCATGTAGGGAGTCAGTTTGTCGTGAGGATTTTGCTGGTTCCTGTGGTTTTCCACGAAGTATTCGCTTTTTTTCATCTTACCGATATCGTGGAACAGGGCGCCGGCCTTGGCCAGCAGAGCGTTGGCGCCGATAGATTTGCACGCCTCTTCAGCGAGGTTTCCCACCATCATGGAATGATGGTAGGTGCCGGGCGCCTTCATTATCATCTTTTCCAGAAGCTTGTGGTTCAGGTTTGTAAGCTCTAGCAGTTTGATGTCCGATACGACCGGGAACAGGCTTTCGATAAGCGGCAGGGCGCCGGAAACCAGCGTCACCGTCAGCGCTCCCCCGGCAAGCGCGAATCCTGCTTCGTAAAGCTGGCTGTCAAAAGCATGTTTAGAGCCTATCAGCACATAGGCGATAACAACCAGCGCGTTAACAAAAGCTATCAGAAGACCGACTTTCAGCACCGCCGAGCGTTTATAGTAATGACGCACCTGATAGGCGCAGACCATGCCGCCCGTGATCGTCAAAAGCGCGAGGATCGGATAGTCGCGGAGCATCAGCCCTGTCAACACCGAAACAACGATTGTAAACAGCACGGTAAGCTGTGTTGTGAAAAATATGGATACTATCATCGGGCCGAACGCAAGGGGAGCCGCAAGAAGATAAGTCTGCAGAGGGATTTGGGGGGTCTGCTGGATAAACACGGTAAATACATTAACCGCTATCAGTATCAGCGCCATATGCGTAACAAGCAAAAGGGCGATCAATATCTGAAGTTTAGGGGAGTCGCGCGCCTCTTCGTGATACTTGTTAAGGAACAGGATCGAAAGAGTTATCAGCAGAATATTGAAAATCAGCGTCCCGGCCACCGCCGCAAAACGCCCCTCATCCTCTACATTGCCAGCCAGCGATTTCAGCTTCTCCATATGCGCCGGAGTCACCCTGGCGCCTTCTCTGATTATCATCTCACCACGCTGAATCTGGAAGAAAACCGGGTTTACGGCTTTTGCCGCGCCCGCCATCCTGATATCAGTCTCTTTATGGTTAAAAGTAAGGTTCGGCTGGATCATGGCGCCGGCGACTATTCCGATAAGCCTGCGCTGGGCGGGCCGGTCGCCCGGAACTATCTCCACCGATCTGTCTTTAACTATCTTTCTCGCTTCCGGAGCGTCATAGATATTCTCGAAATTTTTCACGATCCTCTCGGCGCCTGTTGACAGGACTCTTATGGTTATCCCCTTGGAAGATGACGCGGGAAGCTGACTTTTTCTTATTACAATTCCTTTAGAAAACAGAGGGCTGACTATCGACGAGATTCTCTCTCCCAGTTTTGACCAGTAATGATAATATCGCAATGTCTGGATCGATTTTTCGTCAAGCTCTACGCCAAGCGCTGTTTTAAACCCGGACTCCAGCGTCTCAAACGCCTCACTTTTTTCAAAATCGGCCACGGCCTGTTTCGATTCGGCCAGTTTTTTCTGAAGTTCGGCGTCCTGGGCTGTCTTATCCGGATTTTCCGTCTCGGCGTCCTGCGTCTCCGCTTTTTCAAATTCCTCTATAACCATGGTGTAAGACGAGCCTACAATCGTTTTATAACCGTTAGCCATTGTCGTAAAAGCTTGTGAAATTTTCTCTGATATTTCTTTTTCAGCTTCAGAATCGTAATCGTAAATATCGAGAACGGCTTCCATCGCTTTGCGCCTGTTCTTTTCGGTCGATTCCTTATCCTCGACCAGCATCTCTTCCGGAGCTTTTATATTTTTCGGAGCGATTGATCCGACCGGCAAGATGGGAATTATTCCTTTCCCGGCCGGTATCATAATGTATGAGAGGGCGGCTATCACGGCGCAAGCTAGCAGGATGGTGAACTTCAGGCCTCCAGGCGTCCCTGCGCCGGCGGTCCCGTTTCCAGACTGCGACGGCCTTAAGCCGCTCGCCTTGTTTTTAAAAGCGTCTATGTTGATGATTTTCCCGGCGGGACTCATTGATCGCTCTCTTGTTTTTCAGGCGCCCGTTTCCCTTTTTCAAGCCGATCCGCCTCTTCATACGCTTTTATCAACCGTTTCACCAGCTCATGCCTCACAACGTCATGATCGGAAAATTGAACGAGCCTGATTCCCGGCACATTCTTTAACACAGCGTTAGCATGAACCAGCCCCGATCTATGGTTAGAGGGCAGGTCGGTCTGCGTCACGTCTCCGGTAATCACAGCTTTGGAGTTGATCCCAAGTCTTGTCAGGAACATTTTCATCTGATCCGGCGTGGAGTTTTGCGCTTCGTCCAGGATAATAAACGCGTCGTTTAAAGTTCTTCCCCGCATATAGGCGAGCGGCGCGATTTCGATCAATCCCTGCTGGGTAAGCTCGGTCACATGATCCGGCTCAAGCATATCGAACATGGCGTCGTGAAGCGGGCGCAAGTACGGGTTAATTTTTTCGTACAGGTCTCCTGGCAAAAAACCGAGCCGCTCACCCGCTTCCACCGCCGGTCTGGTCAGGATTATGCGGCTGACTCTTTTCTTGAGCAGATCATCGACCGCGCAGGCCATCGCAAGATATGTTTTGCCGGTGCCCGCCGGGCCCGTGGCGAGAACAATGTCAAATTTGCTCATGGCGAAAACGTATTCCCTTTGCGCGATAGAGCGGGGGATTATCTCTCTTTTTCCGCTCACAAGCCGGATTGTCTCGTCGAATATATCCTTTATCCTGATTGTGGGGTCGTCATGGAAAGTCGGGATGATGAATTTTAGCTCGCCGTTGTTGATGTTCAGGCCAGATTCTACAAGCTCCGTCAACTGCTTTAGCAGGCTCTCCACCATCTCGGCGTCTGTTTT
>DRJW01000085.1 GCA_011052055.1 Nitrospirota bacterium | reverse complement strand
CCCAGGCTGTACAGAGCACTCTCCCTTATCCATCCCCGGTGAGGAGGGGAAATTTGAACGCCACCCAGTTTCGGGTGCGGCGCCGTTACGGGTGTGGCCCAGCCACTCCGCTCTTCGGTAAGGAGAGGCGCGATCACCTCGCTTCGCCACAATGACATTACGTCTCAGAATGACGCAATGACCAGTTTATCGTATCGCTAAAACCCGATCAGCCGCCTTTAAAGGTCGGGATGCTCGCTCATCGCCTTTATACGGGCGAACCTCCTGTCCACTTCCTTCTGGAACTTGTCAACGATGTCTTTGTTATGCTCTTTTAGCAGATGTTTCGTCTTGCCTGTATATTCGAGCCATTTGGTCACAGGTATCTTTTTCCCCTTCGCTTCCGGGTCGTAGTTTAGCGTGGTGACGCCGCGCTCCACCTCGTACAACGGGAAAAAATTACAGTCAATACCGGCCTGTATGATCTCCTGCCCGTTATGATCCGGGTGGCGCCAGTTCAAAGGACAGTCGGAGTAGAGCTTGCCGAAAACCATCCCTTCATGCTTTGCGTACCACTGCGCTTTGGCCGCTTTTTTAATCAGGTCTTTATACATCGACTCCGCCCCGGTGAACACATAGGGGATGTGGCACGAGGCGAAAAGCTGGGCCGAGTCTTTGTGATGGAAAGTCTTGCCTCGGCCAATGGAGCCGACGTTCGATGTGGATGTTGCGTGGCCCAGCGGCGTTGTGAAAGAGAGCTGGTTGCCGGTGTTCATATAGCCCTGGTTGTCATACTCAAGGACTATCATGTTGTGGCTACGAAAAGCGGCGCCTAAAGCCGGCCCCAGACCAATGTCGAGGCCGCCGTCGCCTGTGACCATCACAAATGTGATGTCCTGATCGGCCGGTATCTCCCCGCGCTTTTGTCTTTCTTTATACATCTCCACGACACCGGACAATGTCGCCGCGCCGTTCTGGAAAAGATTGTGGATATAGGTAATGGCGAACGACGTGTTCGGATAGCCTGTCGTCACCACCATGCCGCATCCTGTGTGCCACAGCATCACGACGAACCCTTCTATCCCTTTTAAAAACGTCCCTATGCTTGGGAAAATTCCGCATCCGGGACAGGCGCCGTGGCCCGGAACAATACGCTGGGGCATTGCCGTCAGGTCTCTTTGCTTGACACCTTTGACATCCAGCAGTCCGGTCTTCTCGTTTTTTGTGACTGTAATAATGCCTGGCGACTGCTCCTGTTTGGTGAGCGGAGGCCTGCCTTTCACCGGTTTCCAGCCGGGATCACCGGGAGTCGTTCCGATGTAATCGTAAAGCGTCTCCACTTTACCTTTTTTAACCGCGTCAAAAGTAAGCTCGAACATCTCGATAGCGTCCGCGTCGAAAAAGTCTTTCCCGCCGAGACCGTATATGCGGGAAATGACCATCGTCTTGTTGTCCGGATCGTCTTTTAGCGCCGCTTTTACCTCGTGCGACATCCTCCCGCCATGCCCGCCGTAAGAGTCAGCCCGATCCGCCACCATCAGCGCCTTAATATTCTTGCACGCCGCGCGCACCTGCTCACCGGGGAAGGGACGAATGACGGTCGGGTAGATCATGCCGACTTTTTTGCCTTCCGCTCTTAGCTTGTCCACAACCACCATCGTGGTGTCGGCGGCGGAATTAAGAATAAAAATTGCCGTTTCGGCGTCATCCATCTTGTACGTTTCGAGAACTTTATATTTTCTGCCGGTCAGTTTTTCCCACTCGTCATAAATTTTCGGGATGACGCTCTCTGCGGCCTCCATCGCCATCGACAACTGTTTTTTGTTGTTTATCTGGTCCGGGTCGTTCATGTAAGGCCCGATAGTGACCGGATTTTCAACATCCACCGATGAATTATAAACCTTGAACTTGCCGACGAAATCCTGAACAGGTTTTCTCTCCTCGAAATATTTGACCCGCCGTTTCTGGTGTGATGTGAAAAAGCCGTCGTCGGCGACGATGACCGGGAGCCTGACCTCTTCGCATTCGCCGATCTTTACCGCCAGGATAATCATGTCGTAAACCGCCTGCGGGTCTTTCGCGCAAAGAATGATCCAGCCCATGTCCAGGGTCGATATGAGGTCGGAATGGTCGCCCCGGATATCGAGCGGGCCGGAGACGGAGCGGCACACAAGGTTTAGAACCATCGGATACCGGGTGCCCGACTGCACCGGATACTGCTCTAGCGAATAGAGAAGGCCGTTGGCCGATGTGGCGTTGAACACGCGGCCCCCTGCTGTGGTCGCTCCGTAGCAGGTTCCTGCGGCTCCATGCTCGCCGTCGCCGGGAATCATTTTTACGTCATGCTCCCCGTTGGCGCCCATCTCGTCGAGATACTCCGCCACTTCTGTGGACGGGGTAATCGGGTAGTAACCCATAACATGAAAATTAATATGCGAGGCGGCAAGAGAAGACATCTCGTTGCCCGACTTGAAACCGGTGACCTGAACGGCGCTACCGGTCGATGCTGTCTCTTTAGTTTCAGTCTTAGAGCTCATATATTCTCCCCCGGTTAATCGGTAAATCCGTCTTCAATAATTTTATGATCCACTTCGTACTCCACTTTGGAAACCAGGGCGTCGAATTTACATATCTCAACGCATCTTAAACAGCCCTTGCAATGTATATAGTCGATCTTTTCCAGAACCTGCACTTGCTTGCCCTTTTTGTTCTCTTGCTTAATCCAGTCAAAGCAGTAGTCTGGACAGGTTATATCGCATTCCCCGCACGATGTGCATTTGCTTTTTAAAAGAACCGGTATCCATCCCATCCTCGATACAGTCAGGTCTTTATGTATGGAGTTTGCCGGGGTTTTGATGACTCCGCCCATCGGCTGGTTCATATAGCCAAGCGCCTGGCCGTCCCTCCTGTAAGGTTGCGCCGGGTATTTGCCGTCGTCGTCGAAATATTTCTTTTCGAACTCGACGGAACCCCTGTCAAACGTCTTGAGGTTCGGCTCGATAAGAAAAGCGTATTTTTTTCCCAAATTGTACCTGATGTACTCCTTGATCGCCTCCGGATCGATGAAGCCGGAGACTTTGGCGATGGTTCCAAGCAACGCTGTGTTCACCCTTGTCTTCTCTTCCACCGCTATTTTCATCGCGTCGATGGTGACGACGGTTCCGCATTGCAGTTTCATCTTGTCTCGCGCCTCATCCGGGCCGGACGCCGTGTTGATGATTACCGTTGTGTCTTTCCCCGCGCCGGACATGAGCCCAGGATAGCCAAGCATGGTCTCCACAAATATTACGAGGATATGCGGCTCGGTAACCGGGCTGTTGACCCTTACGGCGCCATCGGATTTACAGAATCTCACGAACGCTTTGACCGGACTTCCTTTTTTCTCCGAGCCGTAGCTCGAAAAGTTGGAGCCGTTAAACCCCATTCCGAGGATGCCCGCTTCGCCCAGTATTTTCCCGGCCAGGTTGGCGCCAAACCCGCCTATCGACTCCATCCTTATCTCAAAAAAGCCGAGGTCGTTGACTATAGGAAGCTTAGTCATAAAATCTCCTGTAATCCTATGTTACCAGAATACGTGAACGATCTATCGTAACACTATGAGGCCACTTAAAGTACTCAGATTAAAATCGTCTAGCCTCGTATTCTCACAAATATGCTTTCAAAAATAAACAGGTATTTCCCGAATTCAGATATTATCCGTCCGAAATTGTTGTGACGATCACGCTTGACATACCGAATCGGGGGGATTACGTTGCAGATACAAGTTAACTAAACGGTTAGTTTATTTTATCAAGTTTTTTTATCACTGAATTATTGATTCTGACTTTAGAGCAGTTTAAGTGAAACAGGATTTAATACATAAGGTTGCGCGAAATAAACGCAGGCAAAAGGCTCGCGAGGCTATCTTAAAAGCCGCCGCGTATAATTTCGCCGCGTATGGATTCGCCGGGGCCAGAATGGATAAAATCGCTATAGACGCGAGCGTGAACAAGGCGATGCTTTATTACCATATCGGGGATAAAAGCGAGCTTTACAAACAGGCTCTAAAGCGGGTGGCCGGAGAAATCGCCGATCAGGTTCTCGCAAATATCCCAAAAACTGAAAACCCGGAACAGGCCTTTAAGATATATGTGAGCACAATCGTAAAGAACATATTTTCTTCTAAGTTCCTCACACCAATCATTCTGCGGGAGCTGGCCGATAAAGGCAAGAACATGCCGGATGAGGTTATAGAGCAGATTGCAAGAATTATTAGCGTCTTGCGCTCGATCCTGGATAAAGGGGAGAGGGAGGGAGTTTTCAGAAAAGTCAATCTCCCTCTTTTGCAAATGCTGATTGCAGGTGGCGTTAACTTTATCGCCGCTGGCAGGCCGACGATGAAAAAAGCTGTGAAACTGATGGCCTCTGCTCATAATCAGCCCAAAAACGAAACGCCTGAAGAGATAAGCGAGTTCATATCAGGAATTTTAGTCAACGGATTAAAAACCAGACAAGGCTAAAAACCCCGAAGTTTCAGGAGAGCTATCAATGTCTACTGTTAGAAAAGCAATCGGCCTATGGTTTGAGACCCAGACCCGGTGGATATATAAAAACCGGTTTAAAACCATAGCCGTCATGTCGATTTTCATAGCCAGCTTTCTTGTCCACCTCCCGGAAATCAGGATTGACACTTCCATTGAAGGTTTCCTGCATGATAACGACCCGGTTCTGGTGGCCTACAACGAGTTCCGCGACCAGTTTGGCAGGGATGAGATGATTGTCATCGCCATTAATCCTCCGAACGTCTTTGACATCGCGTTTTTACGAAAGCTGAAAAATTTTCACGATGATCTGGAAAACGAAGTCCCTCACATAGACGATATCACAAGCCTGGTGAACGTCCGCAATGTCCAGGGCAAAAAAGACGAGCTTATCGTTGACGATCTGCTAGAAGACCTGCCTGAAACAAAAAAAGAGATCACGGCGTTAAAAAAACTGGTGCTTTCCAAGCCTTTATACAGAAACCTGCTCATCTCCGAGGATGGCAAGTTCACCACGGTTGTAATCAAAATGGACGCCTACAGCTCTATCGGCGTTAACGAAGACGCGGGAAAGCGGAAATTCCTGACCGACGCTGAGAGCAACGAAACCGTTGACGCGATAAGAGCGGTGATGGCCCGCTACAACGGGCCCGATTTTCCGCTGAGCATGGCCGGATCGCCCGTGATGACCAGCGACCTGAAACGCTCTATGATGTCTGACATGCGCCACTTCATGCTGATGGCTGTCTTTGCGATCGGTGTGACGCTATTTCTTTTGTTCCGCAGAATCTCAGGAGTAGCGCTACCCCTGTTTATTGTACTGCTCTCACTTTTCTCCACGGTTGGATTGATGGCTTATTTCAACACGCCGATAAAATTACCGACGCAGATTCTCCCATCATTTTTACTTGCCGTCGGTGTTGGCGCGTCTGTGCACGCGCTTGCTCTTTTTTACCAGCGCCTCTCGATATCGGGGGACAAGGAGGATTCCATCGTCTACGCCCTCGGCCACTCCGGCCTCCCCATCGCAATGACCAGCTTTACAACGGCTGTCGGGCTCGGCTCTTTCGCCTGGGCGGAGCTTGCCCCGATGGCCGACCTTGGCCGGTTTGCGAGCGCCGGGGTTTTACTCTCTCTCGTATACACCATCGTCCTTCTCCCCGCCCTTATCGCAGTGATTCCAATCAATGTCAAACAGACAGATAAAGAAAAAACGAGAGATGCCTTAATAAACCGGATTCTTACCGCCATCGCGAACTTTTCTACAGGCCATCCGTGGAAAATAATAATCGCCAGTTTTATCCTCATCGCGGTATCGATGGTTTTCGCCACCCAGGTACGCCTGTCGCACAACCCGATGTCCTGGTTTCCCGATGGCGCGGAGATAAAGGAGAGCACGAAACTTCTCGATAAAAAGCTCAAAGGCACGGTCTCCGTCGAGGTGATACTGGACACGAAAAAAGAGAGCGGTCTCTATTAGCCTAAAATCATGGGCATGCTGGATACTCTGCCCGTCCTGATAGAAAAAGAGATAAACAACAAGGACCTTTTTATCGGCAAAACTATCGGCCTGTCTGACATGCTAAAAGAGATAAACCAGGCGCTCCATGAGAACTTAAAAGAGTTTTATTCCATACCGCAAGACAGGAAGCTTATCGCGCAGGAGTTTTTACTTTTCGAAATGGCGGGCTCTGACGACCTTGAGGACGTGGTTGACAGCCGGTTTTCGAAAACCCGCGTGACTGTGAAAGTCCCCTGGCTCGACTCGTATGTATACGGCCAGTTCATCGTTCCCCTGGAGGCCAGTCTTAAAGAGGCGTTCAAAGGCGTAGGGGACATATGGCTCACAGGCCTGCTACCGATGTTCAGCCGAACGTTGACGGCCGCCCTGGACAGCTCGGTAAAAAGCTATGTGATAGCTTTCGTTGTCATAACCTTCATGATGATTCTTCTTATCGGCGATTTAAAAATAGGATTATTGAGCATGATTCCCAACCTTGCTCCGATAATTGTGACTGTGGGGATTATGGGCGCTCTGGATTTTCCTCTCGACATGTTCACCATGCTGATAGGCTCTATCGCCATTGGCCTTGCCGTGGACGACACAATACACTTCATGCACAACTTCATGCGGTACCATCATGAGACGGGAGACGCGCCATCAGCGGTTCGCCGCACGCTTCTTACGACAGGCCGGGCTATGCTGGTGACATCAATCGTGCTTTCCGCCGGTTTTTTCATTTTCATGTTCGCGTCGATGAGCAACCTTTTCAATTTCGGCCTGTTGACCGGGCTTACGATAAT
>DRJW01000084.1 GCA_011052055.1 Nitrospirota bacterium | reverse complement strand
ATGTCAAATTCGAAATCAAGCCACGATCCCCGGTACGGTATCAGCCGGGCGGAATAGTTTGTCTGGCCCGCGTAGGCGCCTTTCCCTTTTTCGCTGGTGAAAAACGCGCCGGGGGAGCGGTGCATCTGGCTGACGGCCACCCTTTCGGTGCCGTTTATTATAAATGTTCCTGTCTCGGTCATAAGAGGAATTTCGCCGAGATATATCTTCTGCTCTTTGACCTCGCGGATCACGGTCTCCCCGGTCTCCTCGTCCTTGTTTTTGACGATCAACTGGACAAGTATTTTGAGAGGATCGGCGTATGTAAGGCCTCTTTGCCGGCACTCGCTCACATGGAACTTCTCTTTGTAGATAATTTTGGTGTCGCACCTTGCGCACACCACATCCACTCCGCCCAGATCCAGATATTCACCGCACTTGCACTCCCATATCCCAAGCTCATATCCCTTGAACTCCAGGGTCGCCGTGTCGTTATAGTCGGAGATCGGGAATGTCCTGGAGAACACTTCCTGCAAGCCGATATTATTACGTTTGGCCGGAACCGTATCTCTTTGCAAAAATTTCTCGTAAGATTTGGTCTGAATCTCAAGAAGATTCGGAATATCTATGATCGAAGGGATTTTCGAGAAATTCTTTCGAGATATAGGCGCTTTACCAGGTCTGAAATCAACTGCCTTTGACATTAATTAACCCTCCAACGGACGCGCTATGCTACCCGTGTCGCTATAATATAAAAAGAATTTAGACGCTTCAATGCTTGCCTCTTGGAAAACTTGTCGAAGCTTTCGATACAAATGGCAATTGCCGCTCTCCGGCGCAAGCTCTATTTAATTTCCACTGTGGCGCCGGCTTGTTCGAGCTGGGCCTTGATCTTTTCGGCCTCTTCTTTTTCTATTTTCTCTTTGACAGGTTTTGGCGCGCTGTCCACAAGGTCTTTGGCCTCTTTTAGCCCAAGCCCTGTGATTTCACGCACCGCCTTAATGACCTGGATTTTCTTGTCTCCAATTGAGGAGATTATCACTGACACTTCCGACGGGCCTTCGTCCGCTGGGGCGTCGCCTGCACCGCCTCCAGCCACAACAGCGACCGGAGCCGCGGCTGAAACGCCCCATTCTTCTTCAAGCTCTTTTACAAAGCCGAGTAACTCATGAACTGGCATGCTTTTTAAAAACTCTTTTACATCTTCTTTAGTAGCCGGCATTTTTTATTAGCTCCTTGTTAATTCAAAATAACATATACATACAGACTTGAAGAAAAGCCTCAAGCCTCTTTTTTCTTCTCCGCGTAAGCGGTCAATACAAAAAGAAATTTACGAGCGACACCCTCCAAAACTCCCATAAAATTCCGGGCGGGGGCCTGGAAAGTTCCTAGCAACATCGCCTGAACCACCGGTTTGGGCGGAGTGGACGCCAATACTCTCACCTGGGCCTCATCTAACACTCTTCCTTCGAGCACGCCTCCGGTAATATGAAGATTTTCGACTCGCTTGGCGAATTCGACCAGAGCTTTGGCAGGCGCGCTCACATCCTCTCCGAAGCCGAAAGCCACTGACAAGGGGCCGCTAAATAAAGATTCAGCGCATTCAAAGGGCGTGTCTTTGGCCGCAAGCCTTGCAAGAGTATTTTTTACTACCTGCAGATGAGACTCGGCTTCGCGTAATTGTTTTCTTACCGCCGTCATTTCCTCTGCCGTAACGCCACGGTAGTCCACGAACACAGCGCTTTTCGACTCCATGAAATATTCCCGAAACTTTACGACTTCTTCTTTTTTGGCTTCCGTCACCATTTCATTCTTCCTTTAATGAATATTACGCCGCTGAAACAGCGTTTAAACCTATGTTCATGTTATCCACTTTCAAGCCAGGCCCCATGGTCGCGGATACGGTGACGCTTTTTATATAAGTCCCCTTTACAGAAGCCGGTTTCATTTTCTGCAACTGCTCTATCAACGCTTTTGCGTTTAGAAAAAGGTTTTGGGCCTCGAAACTTGCTTTACCGATGGGCGCGTGGATGTTGCCCGCCTTGTCCACGCGAAACTCCACCTTGCCGGCTTTGATCTCCCCGATGGCGCGGGCCAGATCGAAAGTAACCGTACCCGATTTGGGATTGGGCATAAGGCCACGCGGCCCAAGGGTCTTGCCCAGCTTTCCTACTTGTCCCATCATGTCTGGAGTGGCCACGGCTACATCGAAGTCGAGCCATCCGCCCTGCACTTTGGCGACCAGCTCGTCGCCTCCGACGAAATCGGCCCCGGCGTCCTGGGCTTCTTTAACCTTGTCGCCCTTGGCGAACACGGCGATACTCCTTGTTTTGCCTGTCCCTTTGGGGAGGGTCACCGAGCCGCGAATCATCTGATCCGCTTTCGTGGGATTGACACCAAGCCGAACAGCGATATCCACTGTCTCGTCGAATTTGGCGTTTGCCATCGATTTGACGGTCGTCACCGCCTCCAGCAGTTGGTATTTTTTTTGACTGTCGAATTTCACGGCGTTTTCCGTCATCCGTCTGGTTTTTGTTGTCATTTCATATTACTCCATTAATCGGCGCCGTTATTCGACCAGGATTCCCATTGATCTGGCCGTTCCAGCGATAATTTTTTTCGCGGCGTCATCGTCGGCGGCGTTTAAATCGGCCTTTTTCGTTTTGGCGATCTCAAGCACCTGGTCCCAGGTCACTTTGCCGACCTTGGTCTTGTTCGGCTCCGGTGATCCTTTGGCCACGCCTGCCGCCCTTTTGAGCAGAATCGAAGCTGGCGGGGATTTGAGAACAAATGTGAAACTGCGATCAGAATAGACGGAGATCAACGCCGGAATAATCAGCCCCTCCTGCCCCTGAGTCTGGGCGTTGAACGCCTTGCAAAAATCCATGATGTTCACACCGTGCTGGCCCAAAGCCGGCCCTACCGGGGGGGACGGGTTCGCGGCGCCGGCCGGCACCTGTAGCTTTATGGTGGCTATAACTTCCTTTGCCATGTGATTTCCCTTATTCCTTAATACGTCAAAATATTCAGATTTTCTCTATCTGTGAAAACTCAAGCTCCACCGGAGTGGAGCGCCCGAAAATGCTAACCATGACTTTCACCTTGCCCCGCTCCATGTTCACTTCCTCTAAAACACCGGAGAAATTCGCAAACGGCCCTTCGGTGACACGCACCGGCTCGCCAACGTTATAAGAGTGTTTGGGCCTGGGCTTATCGGCCACACCGACCATCTGCTCTTTTATTCTTCTAACTTCGTCGATTCCAAGCGGCACCGGCATATGCGCGTCCCCCAGAAACCCGGTGATGCGCGGCGTTTCTTTGACCACATACCAGACTTTCTCGTTCATAGCCATTTCTATCAGAACGTAGCCGGGGAAAAACATCCGCGTGCTGATTTTCTTTTTTCCTCTTTTGATCTCCACCACGTCCTCTTCGGGAACCAGGATGTCGCCTACACTGTCTGACAGGCCGTTTTGCCTCAACCGCTCATAAAGCTGGTCGCGCACTTTTTTCTCGTAACCGGAATATGCGTGCAGAACATACCATGCCATTCCCTCCCTGGGAGTGACATCGACAATGGCGGTGGCGTCTTCCGCCTCCGCTGTCTCCTCTCCGGCTGGCCCCGCCT
>DRJW01000083.1 GCA_011052055.1 Nitrospirota bacterium | reverse complement strand
GGGGGCGTCCCGGCTCTGCTTTTATCGAAGAGACGGCTTCGGCGGGAGTTTCCAGTTTTAGCGCATTTTCAGGCGCTTCCGGGCAGGCGCCAGCCATACGCGAAAAACACGATTTTTCTCTGTGGGTAAACTGCGAGTTGACGGTTTACGGGGGAATAGCGCCCGGCTCCAGGCTGGTTGTGCAGGGACAGGAAGTTAATCTTAGACCCGACGGAGCGTTCTCCGCTAAATTTCATTTACCCGACGGCGCTCAGGATATTCTGATTTCAGGAACATCGGCCGACGGAGCGGATAGCAAACAGATTTCGCTTTCGGTTTCGCGCTCCTCCCGAATTGTAAGATAGGCGCTTTTTTATTAAACCGCAAACTACAAACCTCTGCCGCGTCTTTTTTTCAGCCGGCGCCGCTTTATGACATTTCACGATTCATCCTCTTGCGCCTGAGTTATGCCTAAAGGTTATTTACTCCTGGTACTCCATGCCCACCTTCCTTTTGTGCGCCATCCAGAGCATGACGTGTCTCTTGAAGAGGATTGGCTTTTCGAAGCGATCACCGAGACGTACCTTCCGCTGATTGATAAGTTTGAGGCGCTGATAGACGAAAATGTGAAGTTCAAGCTTACGATGTCTCTATCGCCTACGCTTATAGAAATGCTCGAAGACGGCTTTCTGATGGACAGGTATGCGGGAAGTCTGGAAAAGCTGATAGAGCTTTCGGAAATGGAGCTGGAGCGGACAAGGTTTATGCCCCGGTTCCACGATCTGGCCCGGATGTATCATGACCGGCTCCGCCTCGCCCACAGGCTTTTTACCGACAGGCACGGCAGGAGGATCATTCCGGCGTTCAAGGCGTTAAAACAGGAAGGCTATCTGGAAATTATCACCTGCTCGGCGACTCACGCCTATCTGCCTCTGCTTTCTGTAAACGAAAATGTGATTCACGCCCAGATCAAAACAGCGCGCGCGCATTACGACAAGGTTTTCGGCTCCAGGCCGGAGGGGATATGGATGCCCGAATGCGGATGGGCGCCGCAACTGGAAAAGCACCTTCAAAAGGAAGGGTTGAAATATTTTTTCACAGACGCCCACGGCCTGTTACACGGAGATCCGAGGCCGCGCTACGGCGTTTTCGCGCCGGTCAAAACAAAAAACGGGATATCGGTTTTCGCAAGGGATATGGCGTCGAGCGCGGAAGTGTGGAGTTCTAAAGCGGGTTATCCTGGCGATCCATGTTACCGCGATTTCTATCGTGATATAGGATACGATCTCGATTTCGATTATCTCCGGGCATTCATGCAACCGACGGGCAGTCGAAAAATGACAGGGATAAAATATTATCGTATCACCGGCGGCTCCGGCGGCAAGGATGTGTATGATCCGGCGGCCGCCCGAAAAAAGACAGCATGGCACGCGGCGGATTTTATCGCCCGGAGAAAACGGCAGGCGGAGCAAGCGGGCCCGTTTCTCGACAGGCCTCCGGTGATAGTGGCGCCATACGACGCCGAGCTTTTCGGCCACTGGTGGTTCGAGGGCCCGGAATTTCTCGACTCTCTTTTTCGCGGGCTGGACTCCCAGGATGATATAGAGCTTATATGCGCCAGCGAGTATCTCGACAGGCACAAGCAAATCCAGACCGTACAGCCTGCCCAGTCTTCATGGGGGCTTTACGGTCATAATGAAATGTGGCTCGATCAGAGCAACGACTGGATTTATCGTCATCTTCATAAAGCCGGGGAGCGGATGGTACAGCTTGCCGTCTTGCATCCTGGCGCGCAAGGGATGTTAAAGCGCGCCTTAAACCAGACTGCGAGGGAGCTGATGCTCGCGCAAAGCAGTGACTGGGCTTTTATCATGAAATCAGGCACCACAACCCAATACGCCGAAAAACGGATAAAAGATCACCTTGTCTGCTTTACAAGGCTTTATGAGCAGATCGGGGAGGGGAATATTGACGAAAAGTTTTTAAAAGTTTTAGAGGGGAAGAACAATATTTTTAAAGAAATCGATTATCTCGATTACGCGTGACAGTCATATCCAATTTGATTGTTACTGCGGATGGCCTGTGGTACGCTACACGCGGTACGGGTGGTTGTGGTTAACTTAAACATTACACGGGGTATTTATGTCTGATTTCAATACACTGCTTGCCGTCAAAGACCTCATGGCCAAGGATATTCTCACCGCTCCTGACTCTGCGTCGATTGTCGAGATCGCTAAAGCGCTTACCGGCAATAGCACAGGAAGTGTTGTAATCGTAAGCCCGGACGGGGATGTCGTCGGCATTATCACTGAAAGTGATATAGTCTCCAAAGTCGTCGCCCAGGCCAAAGATCCCGCCCAGACGAAAGCTGGCGGGATAATGAGCTCTAACCTCATTAAAATCGCCGGGGACTGCTCCATATTCGAAGCCCGCAAAGCAATGACCGATGGGGATGTCAAGCATCTTATAGTTGAAGAGGATGGGAAGCAGATAGGAGTTATATCCTCCACTTCCCTGGGTGGATAACCGGGCGCGTCTGATAAGGGGGAAATGCGCCGGGCGGGGTGAGCCGGGGCTTATCAGGGTGAGCCGGGCTGTGACGGGTTCGGTTTTTTTGGCTATCCAGCGATAAGCTTTTTTAGCGCTTTCCCCGGATCGTCCGCTTTCATCAAACTTGATCCGACCAGAAATCCGTGCACTCCGCAATTTTTAAGACGTTCTATATCTTCGCGTGTCGATATTCCGCTTTCGCTGACAACGGCAACGCCAGAAGGAAGAAGTGGCGCGAGCGCCACGGTAGTCCCGATATCAACCTTAAGATCGAGGGATAAAAAGTCCCTGTTGTTGATCCCGACAATCGCGGGCTTTAACGGCTCCACCATCCTCCACTCTTTTTCAGAGTGAATCTCCACAAGAGGCGCAAGCCCCAGTTCAATCGCTTCTTTATAAAGCGGCTCTATGGCTTCGGTGTCCCTGAAATTAACAGCCATGAGCAAGATAGCGTCGGCGCCCAGCGCGGCCGACTCCACAACCTGCCAGATATCGACAATAAAATCTTTGCGAAGAACAGGCAGGCTGGTCGCATATCTTATCAACGGAACATAGGCCGAATTTCCTGAAAAAAACCGGGCCTCCGTCAACACTGATAAAGCTACGGCTCCTGCCGATTCATACGACTTTGCGATACCTTCAGGGTCGAACTCCACCGGCTTGAAACAGGCGGAAGGCGATGAGCGTTTTATCTCGGCGATTATTCTTATATCCTCTCCGCTATCGGTAAGCGCCGCGCGCAACGACCTTTTCGCCCCCTGTTTCACTGCGGCCTTCCGCAATGTTTCAAGTGGAAAAACGCTTTTAAGCCGCTCTACCTCTAACCTTTTGTACTCCAGGATTTTCAGGAACGTGGGATTTATCGTCATTGTTTATGGCGTTGACTGGCGAATAACCGGAGCCGGACGCTTTATGATTTCGACTTTCGAAAAGGCAGATATTCTGGTTTCCACATCCGTTTGCGTATGGCTTCGGCGGGGTCGGCGTCCGCCGGGACTCTGGACAGGCCCTGCTCACGCGCCTTTTCAAACACCGCCAGGGCAACCTTCTCGCTGACTTCACTTAGCTGAGATATCCGTGGATAGACGCCGTGTGTCTCTTTTGCGTTTTTCGGTATCATTTCGGCCAGGCTCCACGCCGCCGCCGTAAACATCTCGTCCGTGATTAAAGACGCCTGCGCCGCCAGCGTTCCCAAACCAAGCCCTGGGAATATGAACACATTATTTCCCTGGCCGATACAGAAAGTCTGGTTGTTGTAAACCACATCGCCAAAAGGACTGCCCGTGACGACAATGGCCATACCTTCGGCCCATTTATAGATATCCTCCGGGATCGCCTCAGCCTTTGAAGTGGGGTTGCTCAATGGAAAAATAAGCGGAATATCCGTGTTGCGCCCCATCGCCTCCACCACCGATTGCGTAAACGCCCCCGTCTGTCCCGATGTTCCTAGCAATACTGTGATTTGCGCGTTCGTCACAACTTCTTCCAGCGTTATCCGCCCCCGGTCTTTTATTTTCCATTCTTTAAGCGAGTCTTCGCTTGTGGAGAGCTCTTTTTTATAAGCGTCAAGCCCTGGCCGCTCTGAAGTTACAAGACCACGGCTATCGACAGTGTATATCTGGCTCCTCGCCTTTTCCTCGTCGAGACCCGATTCGATCAGAGCGCTTTTTATCTGCCTTCCGACTCCCATTCCACCCGCGCCCGCGCCAAATATTAGAAATCGCTGGTTTTCAAAAGACTCGTTTTTTATTTTCATGGCGCCTAGAATCCCGGCCAGTACCACCGCTCCCGTTCCCTGTATATCGTCGTTGAACGAGAGGACTTCCGACCTGAATTTGTCGAGATTTGAAAAGGCGTTTTGCTTTGAGAAATCCTCCCACTGCAAAAGAGCGTTAGGGAAAAGGCTTTTAACCTTTTCTACGAAACGGTCGATAAACCGCTCATACGACTCCCCGGTGATGCGCCTGTGTTTGTGCCCAAGATAAAGCGGATCGTCCAACAGCGCCTCATTATCGGTGCCCACGTCAAGGCAGATCGGCAGGCACGCTGAAGGATTTATTCCGGCGCCAAGTGTGTAGAGGCTCAGTTTCCCTATGGGGATTCCCATTCCTCCAATTCCCTGGTCGCCGATTCCAAGTATTCCCTGGTTGTCGGTGACGACAATTACATCGATATTTTGTGACGGAAGATTTTCGGCCATTCTCCCCAGTATCTCCACATTACCCGGCGATACATACAGCCCCCTTGAGTGCCGGAAAATATGACTTCCCTTCTGTACGGCTTCGCCGACTGTGGGGGTGTATATGATAGGCGTCATCTCCTCCACATGGCGGCTAACCAAAGCGTAAAAGAGGATTTCATTCCTGTCTTGCAAAGCCCGAAGGTAGATATAGCGCTCTATGTTATCGGTTTTATTCTGATAGTTTTCGTATGTTCGCGTGAGCTGGTCTTCGAGCGTGGATATATGATGTGGCAACAGCCCGGCAAGTCCGAACTCGTCGCGCTCTCTTTCCGAATAAGCGGTGCCTTTATAAAAAAAAGGATTATGCAACAAGTCCGAGCCGCGTAAGCCTATTTCCATATATGGCTTGTCATACGAATCGTATTTGATCTTATGCTCACTCACTTGGTCCAAACCCACCAGGCAGTTTCTCGGTTCACTATCAGACTTATAAAAACATTATACACTTTCTTATTGCCGAAACCAGATGAATCTACCCGCATGATTCCAGGAAAAGACGGTCGCGGTAAAATTCCGTAAGCTCCACCGTAAGCTCCAATGGTACAGTTGCGATAAATCAGGCGGCCACTGATATAAGGGAACCTCTAAAAATCCATTTCTGCTACAATCGGCTGTAAAAGGCGCCATGCTTCGTTGCCGAGTCAAATTCGTTGACTAGTCAAAATCGTCCTCAGAG
>DRJW01000082.1 GCA_011052055.1 Nitrospirota bacterium | reverse complement strand
CTATATCAGGCAGGGCCGTGGGCAAACCAGCTCCGGCGACTATAAAATCAACCCCGGATCTGGCGCAATTATACGCAAGCTCCTTAAAATCATAAATAGCCACCATGATATTGACGCCTACGAAACCGCCGTTGCATTTTTCCTTCGTTTCTTTGATCCAGTCGATAAGAGCGAGCCGGTTTGCCTCGTAGGGCTTTTCATCAAGATATTTATTCAATATTCTCTGGAACGGATAGCCTAAACCTACACCGGTCAAAACGCCGCCCCCACCCTGATTTGTCACTTCAGAAGCCAGAGCCGGGCCGGTGACGCCCACCCCCATTCCGCCGTTTATTATGGGCAAATCCAGAGTTATCTCTTTTTTTGATTTTGGGTGATGACTCCGAAATGTTAAGGACGGGAGCTTTTCCCCGTTAATGTCAGAATCCATTTAACCGGTTAACTACTGTATAGAAATTATTGATATGTAAAATATTAAAACAGACTTAATTTTCAGGATACTTTAACTGTCGCCTCCCGGCAATAAAATAATGGGAACCTCTAAAAATCCATTTCTGCTACAATCGGCTGTAAAAGGCGCCAGATTAAATTAGCAGGAGCCTGGCGATGAAGGCTTGTCTGTGAGCGCCACAGCCATTGCGATGGCGATATCTTTTTCGTGCGACAGTGAAATATCCGCTCTGTATATTCCAAGATCATCAGCCTTTGCCTTTGCTCGGCCCCGGAAATTCAGAAAAGGCTTGCCAGTCTCTTTGTTTACCACTTCTATGCTGGAAAACCCGATATCAAACAGACCCACGCCCAGAACTTTCATGGCCGCCTCTTTGGCCGCAAACCTGGCCGCGTAGCATTGATAAGGATTCGGCCTTGAAGAGCATCGCTCGATCTCGCCGCTGGTGAATACACGGCGCAAAAACCGGTCGCCGTAACGCAATATGGCTTTTTTTATCCGCTCCGGCCTGCAGATGTCCACACCGGTCAATATTCCCGGATCACTGCGCCTGATGTTCATAAAAAGAATGATATCAGAATTAAGAGGAATTTAATGATATCGGGAGCTAAATACCAGATTTACAATGAGGAATTGTTTCCATTGGTTTCTCCAAGATTTTTTTCCAGCAGTCTTTCCATTGATCCGGGTATGGAGGCGACGGCGCCAAGCCGCTCCGAAAAGTCAGTGTATTCTTGTAGCAACAGCTCTTCTTGTTCAATAGTATCCGCTATCTCACTATCGTAATTAACAAGTTCGCTTTTATACATTTTGAGCGTTTTTTTCAAGATTCCGCTCTTGCGCTCATAGTAGTTTACGGTTTTTTTATACTTTTCCAGCGTCGCCGGAAGCTCTCCCTTTTGCCGCCTGGTTTCCTCTATCTTACGATCCAGCTCGGCGAACGCATCTTCGAGCCTGTTTAAAAATATCTTTTTCCTGCGCGCAAGATCGTGACCGTTATCGCTTAAAATTTCGTCGATACCTTCTGCGTCTGCGGGAATACGGCCCATCAGAAGCTCTTTATATTTCCCCTTTAATGCGCTCTCCTCTTTTTCCGTTTGCGCAAGCTTAACGCTCCCGCGCTCAAGACTGCTCTTGGTCTTGTCGAGCTTGATTACTACATCTTTTAATATTTTAGCCGTTTCCATGCGGCGCCTGGCCACTTTAGCCGCCTCGTCAAAAAGTTTCTCCCTCTGCGTTTTTCTATATTTCAGAGCCCGCTTGAATCGCGCAAGAACAGTTTGGAGTGATTTGGAGACCTGCGCCATTTCCTCCTCCATCCCTGTCCGTTTCGATTCAACACGGCGAATGTCTATTTTCACTCTGCTATCCTGTCAAAATATTGACGAGCCATTAGATATTACTATGTCATAACCCACAAAACATGCCAAAGAAAACAGAGGCATAGACATGAAAAAGAGTAAAGCTTCAAGAAAGTTTGACAATATGTATAAACAATGCTAAGTTCGACACTAATTATACATTAATTAGACCTAAAAGAAGCGCTAATGTATCAAAGAAGTCTGATCGTCTTTTTTCTACTCCTGGCTTTCTCAACTCCCTCTGCCGCCGCGCAGAAGGATGTTGAGCATTCCTATCAGGAGGCGCGCCGTCATTATTACGCCCTTTTCGGCTCCGCGCAGAAAATGAAAGACCGTAAGCAGTGGTTTCGTGTCATCTCGATATTTAACGTGATAGCAAAAAACCGCCCTAAATCAAAACGAGGCGCCGACGCCCAGTACACCATCGGCCTTTTGTATGAAAATCTCTATTACAGATCCAAATTGATAAAGGATAAAAAGGAAGCGATCAGCAATTTCAGGCGGCTCAGCGCCGATTACCCCAAAAGCTCCCTTGTAGACGACGCCAAGCGCCACATTGGGGATATACGGTTTCGCGATAGTGAGTATAAAAAGGCGGAAAAGGCGTACAGATCGGTATCTAAACGGGCCGCCCTTAAAAAATCGAAAATAAGACCTGCGCGGACTGGCGCCAGAAAAAGCGGAGCGGGTGTATTCGCCCGGTTAAAAGAAGTTCGTAGATATTCCCAAAGCGGATATACCAGAATGATTCTTTACCTTTCAAAACGGACAGCGTACCGCGTAATAAGGTTGAAAAATCCAGACAGGGTGTTCATCGACCTTCTCGGCTCCAAGCCTGCGCCTTCACTTGGCAAGGTATTAAAATATAAATCGGGGATGGTTCGCTCCGCCCGCCTGGGCGTAAGCAGTGGGAACGTGACAAGGGTCGTGTTCGACCTGGCCGCCAACGCGCGCCACTCGGTTATCGCTCTTAAAAATCCTTTTCGCATTATCATAGATTTTGATAGCAGGCGAAAAACAGCTAAAGTCAGAAAACCGGCCCCGCGCAAAAAAACCGACCCCCACAAGTTCGTAGCGAACCTCGATTACAGCCACATAAAGACTATCGTGATCGATCCGG
>DRJW01000081.1 GCA_011052055.1 Nitrospirota bacterium | reverse complement strand
TCCATCGAGACCGTAGCCTGCCGAGTGAAGATTATTTACGTCCCGGATAAATGTGCCGGCCAGAATGTCGAGTTTGTCTTTGTAGCCGAGAAATTCCGTGTCGCGCATTTCTATCCACGAGCCGAGGCTTCCGTTCTCGATTTCGCTAGTTATACTCGTCGTTGCGCCGCTGGCGTCCGCCCACATTATATCCACAGCCGGCGCGTCATCGGAGCGTACCTTGGTGGAGAGCTTAAAGGCGGTCTGCCCGATCACAAGCGTTCTTCCGTTCTTTAATGAAACCATTACCTGCTTGTTGGAATCCTCCACAACGCTGACTTCGGCGAATGCGGATAAATCCCTGATCAAAGACTCACGCTTGTCCCGAAAATCGTTGGCGGTGACATTATCAATTTCCACTTCGTGTATTTTTTCGTTTAGTTTCGATATTTCGTCTGTGATTCTGTTTACTTCATCGACGGAGGATGCGATCTTTGTGTTCAGATCGATTCTGAGATTGGTAATGTCTTTGCTCAGTTTGTTGAACATGATCGAGACGTTCCTCCCCTGGGCCTCTACATTTGTCCGTTCGGTAAGACCGTTGGGATTAAAAGCCAGATCCTGAAACGAGAGATAAAAATCGTCGAAAAGCCTGTTAAGCCCGTTCTCTCTCGATTCGTTATAAACAACTTCCAGCCGCGAGAGAAAATCCTGCCTGGAGTCCCAATATTGGGTGTTTGATTTGTTCAGGGTTCTCTGGCTTTCCAGAAACTGGTCGAAACGGCGGATAATGGTCGTCGCCCTTACACCGGTGCCGATGAGACCCGGAGCTCCGGATGGCTGAATTGGAAAAGAAGATTCTAAAAGAAGCTCCTGACGCGAATAATTGGGGTTGTTGACGTTGGCTATGTTCTGCCCGGTGACTTCAAGCGCCATCTGATGCGTAAGAAGGGCCGTCTTGGCCGTGTTCATAGCGCCATAAATGTTCGACATTATCTACACCATTTCTAGAAAGTCTGCTCCACAATCCGGCCCGATTTAAGATTAGAGCCCGCTTTCCCGTGGCGGACGTATGTATCTTCCGGTTCGATAAGATTCTGAAGCCGTTCGGCGGCGGCGTAATTTAGTTTTATAAGCCGCTCGATTAATCCTCGGTTGAAATAGTTAAGCTCATTGGTTTTTTCGATCACTTCTCTTAGTTTTTGACGTAAGGCTGTGAGGCGCTCTTTAAGCGGACCGGTGGCAAGCTCGATGAGTTTTAACAGGGTCAATTCTTTTTTATCGACTTCAACCACTTTAGCCACAGATCGAACCACCCTCTGCCTTGTCTCTTCAAGCGTCCTTAGTTTCAGGACTATCACTTCTTTTAGTTTTAAATTTTTGTTCAAATTTTCAACCGAGTGAGAGACGAAATCATGGCGCTCTTTGTCCAACTGCTCCGCCATCTGCTCATAAAGCTCAATGTTTCGGGATAAGACATCAGCCATCTCGCTGATATGCCTGGTCAAACTCATGATGTCGCTACCTCCGCTCAATATGCGCCAATTTAACTGCTATCTACTAAATATCGGATTTATCCTAAATCTCCTGAAGGAAAATAATGGACACATGTCTTTTCTATCTATTTTTTCCCTGCTCACTTCTTGATTCCTCTCCCGCCATAGCCCATAGTTGCTCCTCTAACGCTTTGGACAGTCCGCTATTTTGCGAAAAAGCCATTTGCCGGGCCATCTCTTCGTCCAGCATTCCCGTAAACATCTCTTCAGCCGGCCCGCCATCTATAAAACCGCTTTTATCTACGCTTGAGCGCATGGTTTTTAGCATCTGGTTTATGAATATCGACTCGAACTCACGGGCCAGGATGCCGAGCTTTTCTTTATCAGTTTTACTTTTATCACCGGTCAGAGAAAGAATGGATTGCCCGCTCGATCCCGCCTGCGGAGCTTTCATGGCAATCCCACCGTCTGTTTTCAAGATATTTCCGATAGGCATTTTTTGCTTCTTCTTTCTTTTGTGAGGTTAAAAGTGCAGTTTCGGCGCCAAAGCCCAGACCGGTCGTACCCTACATGATCTCCAGCTGTGCCTTGAGCGCCCCTGCGGCTTTAAGTGTCTGAAATATTGCGATTAAATCACGAGGTTTTACGCCTATGGCGTTAAGCGCCTTCACCATCTCGCCGATGCTCACCCCTGGATCGAGCACCATCAGACGGTCAGTTTTGCCTCCTGTCTCTCCCACGGAAAGTATAGAGCCAGGTATCACCACCGTCTGCCCCGCCGACAGGGGCGGAGGCTGGCTGACCGAGGTCTTGCTGGCGATCCTTATAGTCAAATTGCCATGAGAGATGGCTACTTTGGATATCCTGACCTGCTCGCCGACGACTATCGTCCCTGTCCTCTCGTCCATTACCACTTTGGCGGCCATGTCCGGCTCTACCTCCAGGTTTTCAAGCCTTGAGACAAGCTCGACTTTTTTATCCGCAAACTCATCCGGCACCGAGATTTCGATTACGCCGGAATTGACCGCTTTGGCTGATTCGCCGCCCAGCTCTCCATTGATCGCCTCAACGACCCGCTGGGAAGTTGTGAAATCGGGCTGGAACAGGGCGAAGCTCAGCTTGGTGACCGTTGAAAAATCGAAACCGACCTCTTTTTCCACCATGGCCCCGTTTGATATCCGGGCTACGGTTGGATGGTTTTTTACATATTTGAGCCTTCTTAATCTCTCCGAAAAACCGCCTCCCACAGATACCGCCCCCTGGGCGACAGCGTAGATCTCACCGTTGGCCGCTTTTAAAGGCGTAAGCAAAAGCGTACCCCCCTGGAGGCTTCTGGCGTCGCCGAGAGATGAGGCTGTCACATCGATACGTGTCCCCTGTTGCGCGAATGCTGGAAGCTCGGCGGTAACCATCACCGCCGCGATATTCTCCACCCGCACATCGCGAAGCCACCTGACGTCGGAGATCCCGATCCTTGGATTGACCAACTGTTGCACATCCACCGTGGTGCCCAGCCTCTCAAGCATCGACAGCAATGTCTGTATGGTAAACGGGCTTTTATACGATTTATCTCCAGAGCCGCGCAGTCCGACAACAAGCCCGTATCCGATAAGCTGGTTGGCTCTTACACCCTCTATGGAGGATATGTCCTTTAGCCTTGTGGCCGACGCCTGGCCGGTCATCCAGAGAAAAAGAGCCAGCGCCACGATAGCGAACCTTACCGCAAGCCTTGTCAATCTCATAATTTACATTCCCTTTCCTGGGCTATCGGTTAAAACGGCCATATATTACCGAAAGCTCTGCTCAGCCAGTTCGGCTGACGGCCAGAGTCGATGCCGCCCTGGCCGGTGTACATGATGTCGGCGTCGGCGATCTTGCTCGATAAAATCGTGTTGTTATACGTGATGTCGTCCTGGCGTATCAACCCGCGAACAACGATATATTGCTCTTCATTGTTTATCTGCATCCGTCTTTGTCCTTCTATTCGCATGTTGCCGTTGGGCAATACTTCACGGACCACACAGCTTACCGTGGCCGAGAACTGATCCGACCTGCCTGTAGAGCCTTTACCTTTGAACTTTATCCCTCCGCCAAGCTTCATTTCTGTCGCGCTGGCCCCCCCTGTGTCGATCGTCAGCGAGTTGTCGGTGCTATGCTCGTCCTGGGTGCTGGCTTTGTTGATGGCCGTTGTTTTCTCTATTACATGAACGGTGACAAGATCGCCTACAGAACGCGCCTTGTTGTCTGAGAAAAACATGTTTTTTCTGTTTTGTCCGGGCCATAGCGATCCGTCGTTATAGTTGAATTTTTCCTGCTCTATGTCCACTTCGGCCCTGGGAGGCGGCGGGGAGGCGCATGAGCTTACCGTAATGGCTGTAAATAGCAATAGAAACGCTACACTCAGAGGTCTGCATATATCTTTGGTCATCGTATCTATCTCCTTTAAAACTCCACTTTCACTTCGCCTGGCCCGGTTACCCTCGCGCTGAAAGTTTTTTTCGATTCCGTGTTGGTGACCTTGATCCACTCTCCCCTGTCGCCATCTTGCCTGGCTTCGCCGGTGACTGTGATGACCATATGCCCCGACTTGGCGATAATACTCACCACATCCCCCGCGCTCACCATTTTCGGCCACGATAGCTGGTTCAGGCGCAGTATGGCGCCAGCCCTGATATTCCTGACGGCCTGCATG
>DRJW01000080.1 GCA_011052055.1 Nitrospirota bacterium | reverse complement strand
TGGCCGTCATTGTTTTCGCAAATAGATAGCGCGAGCGCCTGGGCGAACCCGGCGTATGCGGTCATGGGCGGCGGGCCGATGATCCACCACGCTGGTTGGGCGTTCGCGTTTTTAACTTCCAAACGCGGGATAAGAAGATATTGGCTCATAGCGCCTCCTCGATGATGGATATCCAGCGGTCGGAGTCATCTTCGCTAATGTTCAACCCCATCTTCTTCCCGTCAACCCATATCTTTGAATCGATGATTTTCGAATGCATCGCTTTGGCGAAATCGCGCTTCCAGTCAAGATCGCGTGTATCATGGTCGAGCAGGCCGCGCATGACAGGATTCAGTGACTTTGAGGTCAACTCGCCATCGGGAAGCCGATCCTGATATTTATTGAGACGGAGGGTGGCCATAGCGGCGCGATCAATCACCGCTTTGACCATATGTAATAAATATTCTTTTTCTTTCTCGCGGATATTTTGGTCGGAAGGTATCTTATCCAAATGTTTTGCCAGCAAGCGTTGGCGCCATTTATGAAATTCGGCGAGTATGTCATTGGGTATGGCAAGGCTGATACCGCGATAATGAAAAGCGAAGGCTTTTCGAATATCCATGTCTTCTTTTGGCGCGGTGAACCAGAGCGGGCGTTGCATCGATCTGGTGTGCCGCCCCACGTTTTGAGGATTGGCGCCGCCGATGCCAAGAAACCCTCGCGGCCTGTATTTATTGGAGCCGGTCAGCTCTTTTTCTATTTCAAGCTCTTTCTCCAGGCGGCTTTCAAGCTGTTTGGAGAAACCGGCGCTATGCAGTGGGGTGAGCGCAATATCCTCTCCATTTACATCCTGGACAATTACCTGGCGCAGACGCATCCCGACAAGGGACAGTGGAGTCGCATACTTTTTTCTAAGGCTTGAGGCGGCGGAGCTGATCGCGTCTATATCCTTCGATGACGGCTCTTCATAATCTTGCAGACCTTCTTCGACTACCGCCGAAACTTGCGCGACTATTGTGGCGATCGAGCCTGCGTTTTTTTCGTAGTCAACCGGGATGGCGCTCATATCCATAGCGCTGACCGCGACGTATGGGATGTCTATACGGTCTTTGACACCGATACGCACACCAAACGCCGGAGTATTGCTGTTTACCGTCTTTGCGGAGAAATGCGCTAACTGTGATATCTCCTGCTGGTAAACTTCTGGCGCGAACGGCTTCCACTTCTTTTTCGGCTTTTCTTTTTTTGGTTTTTTGACAGGCATTTTTTTCCTTCCCCAATATTTTAGATGTAGAATACTTATACTCCTCACTATGAAAAATAGGTATTCTAAGTAGCATAATTGACCTCTAAGGAACGCTGACAGTGCATGTCGTTTTGATTTCAGCTTGCGAGAAAAGAGCGATAAAGCGGACAAGGGCCGTGCTCGACAGCTACGCGATGCGTTCGGGCAACCGTACATGGCTCACCCCTATCACACAAGCCGGGCTTGCTGAGTTACGCGCAATGCTCCGCCGAACCGCCACGCGGCAGACATCGGTCGCCTGCTTCCGTAACGACAGCCGGGCGAGGATGAGGTTGTTATGGATCGTGGGGAGCAAGAGAAATTTCGACCGTGATGGCGTATCACCAATAGCGATGCAAACGAGAAAGAACAAATCTTTTATGCCGGACTGGGCGAGGGTGTGCGCAACTTTAGCAGGCGCGGCGGGGCAGATGCATGACCTTGGCAAGTACGGTGTGGCTTTTCAGAAAAAGCTGGAAAGCCTTAAACCCATAGCCGACGATGTTCGGCATGAGTGGATATCGCTTATGCTCGTCCGGCAG
This sequence comes from Nitrospirota bacterium, assembly GCA_011052055.1. Lineage (GTDB taxonomy): Bacteria > Nitrospinota_A > UBA7883 > UBA7883 > UBA7883 > DRJW01. The sequence continues at coordinate 612 of DRJW01000080.1, read as the reverse complement.
TTGATGGAGGGGGCGTCGTGGAAAAAGGCGTGGGAAAATATCAGGGCCGGGGGTGACGCAAAGCGGTATGAGAATGTCGATCCGTTCGATGGCAAGCTGTCTTGCGCCCGCGATGTCCTGCTGTATCTTATCGCGACCCATCACAGATTGCCAAAAGAAGACGGGGGCAACTCCATTGGTATCGGGAATCATGTAAAGGACGAAAAGCATAAGCCAGTAACAAAATATTCTCCCGCCCCGGCGGCGATGGACAAGATTTTAAAGTCTCTAAAAAGAGTGGAAGCGCGCAAGGGTGAAGAGGATCATCTATATTGGAGGGCCATCGCCACGGTCTCCCGGATGGCGCTGATTCTGGCCGACCATTCGGTTTCGGCTAAAGAGGTAAAGCAAAAGAATTGCAAAGTGTACGCCAACACACGTCGTGAAAAGAAAAAAGGGGATAAAAAGACAACACTGATAATACCTAACCAGAGCCTGGAGTGGCACCTGGATGAAGTGGGCAAAACCGCGTCGGATATGATTTTTAACATGCTCTCACTCTCTCCGCCTGTTTTGTCACGCGACACGGTGGAGCGGATTTGCGAATCTTCAAGGGATAAAAAATATGTGTGG
>DRJW01000079.1 GCA_011052055.1 Nitrospirota bacterium | reverse complement strand
GCCTCACACCTCTGGGAGTGAAAACATACTGTATTTTAAGTATATAATCATCAAACCCGTCCGTTTATGTAGCCCGCCAATAAGGCGGATTGCTCCTGTAATCCACCCTTTTCAAGCTTGCGGTTGAAAAAATCCGCCAATAAAGGTAAAATCAAGCCTTTTTCAACATTTTATGAAGTTTGGGGGCCGCTAACGCCAATAGTAAAAGCGGTTTATACATACAACTCACGGGGACAACATGATGGAAACTAACGAAGTCATTAAATTGGCAAAAACATATCTTACTCCCAATTACAATCGCTACCCCCTGGTCATAGTAAAAGGCAAAAGAGCCACGGTATGGGACGCTGAAGGTAAAAAGTATATCGATTTCGTCTCCGGCCTGGGCGTAAATAACCTGGGGCACTGTTTTACCGCAGTAAACAAAGCCATAGCAAAACAGATGGCCAAGCTTATCCACACTTCCAATCTTTATTATACGGAGCCGCAGGCCCTCTATGCGCAGGCGCTTGTGGAACAGCTTTATAAAGGAAAGGTTTTCTTTTGCAACAGCGGCGCCGAAGCGAACGAGGCGGCCATAAAGCTCGCCCGCCGTTATTCCATAGAAAAATATGATAAATCAAAAACAGATATCATAGCTTTCGACGGCTCGTTCCACGGCAGAACCCTCGGCGCGTTATCAGTGACATCCGGTAAAAAATTCAGGGACGGCTTCGGGCCTCTGCTCTCCGGCGTGAAACATGTTCCCTATGGCGACCTGGAGGCGGTTGAAAAAGCGATTACAAAAAAAACGTGCGCCGTGATTATCGAGCCGGTTCAGGGCGAGTCCGGGGTTCACGTTCTCACTGCCGCTTTTTTAAAGAAACTGGCCAAAACCTGCTCTTCTAAAAACGTCCTTCTGATTTTCGACGAAGTGCAGACAGGGTTCGGGCGCACAGGCAAGCTGTTCGCCCTGGAGCATTCCAAAGTGAAACCAGACATAATAACGATGGGCAAAGGCGTGGCCAACGGGTTTCCTATGGGTGTCATGTTCGCCAAAGACGCGGTCGCCAAAAGTTTCGAGCCGGGAACGCATGCCTCCACATTTGGCGGCGGCCCCGGAGCATGCGCCGGAGCGTTGGTTGTGTTAAAGGAGATTTCAAAGCAAGAGACACTCGATAACGCCCGCAGTATGGGCAGATATATGCTGATAAAACTTACCGGAATGAAAAATTCCATGCCGGCGAAAATAAAGGAAGTTCGCGGCCTCGGCCTTCTTGTGGGCCTTGAGCTTACGTTTCCATGCGCCGAGGTGGTGGAAAAATGTATGGGCATGGGCCTTTTGATCAACTGCGCGAACGAGAGCACGCTCCGGTTTATGCCGCCGCTAACCGTTTCAAAAACGGAGGTGGACAAGGCGTTAAACATTGTAAGTAAAATTCTTATAGCATGAAAAGAGACCTGCTCCGGGTGGCCGATCTGAACCGGACTGATATCGAGTGGCTTTTTAAAGTCGCGGCCCGGCTGAAAAAAGAGAGGATCGAAGGAGTGTCCCACCGCCATCTGGAGGGGAAGACTCTTGGGATGGTCTTCCATAAATCGTCTACCAGAACCCGCATATCTTTCGAGGTGGGGATGGTTCAGCTGGGCGGTCATCCGATTTTTCTGGAGGGGAAACGGCTCCAGATGAGCCGTGGCGAGACCGTCGCCGATACGGCGCGTATTTTCTCAAGGTACCTCGACGCGCTGGTGATACGCACCTATTCCCAGGCCGAGGTTGATGAGCTTGCGTCCGTGGCCACGATCCCCGTTATAAACGCGCTTACCGACATGTTCCACCCGTGCCAGATACTGGCCGATCTTTTTACCATCGCCGAAAAGCGCGGATCGCTTGACGGCGTTAGAGTGGCCTACGTGGGCGACGGGAACAACGTGGCCAACTCATGGCTGTTGGGCGCCTCGATCATGGGGATGAGCCTTTGCGTCGCCACGCCCAAAGGGTACGAGCCGGACAGCGAAGTGACGGCGAGCGCCATGAAGATCGCGGAAAAATCGGGCGCGAAAATTGCGACCATGACCGATCCTGTCGAAGCGGTGCGCGGCGCCGACGTTATCTACACAGACACCTGGATCAGCATGGGGCAAGAGGACGATCAGGCGGACGAGAGACTGGTCGCTTTTGAAGATTACCGGGTGGATGAAAAACTTTTGTCAAAAGCCAAAAGCGACGTTATGGTGATGCATTGCCTGCCCGCCCATCGCGGCGAGGAAATATCCGCCGAAGCGCTCGACGGCCCCAATTCCATAGTGTGGGACGAAGCGGAAAACCGGCTTCACATACAAAAAGCCATACTTCTTATGCTGATGCGGGGCGACGCGAAGACGCTTTATCCGTAAAGCGGGTCTTGAGTATGGTGTCCCCGGAATTCTAAGTGTTACAATGAAAACTGTAACCACTGGGATATATGGCCTGTACAAATGAATGACCAAACAATAGATGAAATAAAAGCAAAGATTCTGCCTGTCTTAGAGAGATACGAGGCAAACCGGGCAGGACTTTTTGGCTCTTGCGCCAGGGGAGAATTAATCAAAGATAGCGATATCGATATTGTTGTTGAGATTAAAAAAGATATCAGCCTGCTTGATTTTGTAGGATTAAAACTTGAACTTGAAGATGCCCTGGGCAGAAAAGTTGATTTAGTGGAATACAGCGCAATTAAACCTCAAATCAGAGACAGAATTCTAAACGAGCAGGTTGCTATAATATAAAAAAGGACATTCTGGTTTATCTTGAGGATATTCTTGAAAGTTCAAACAAAATCTCTTCCTACATTGAAAAAATCAGCAAAGTCGAATTTCTTGAAAACGATCAGGTTCAGGACGCGGTTATTAGAAGGCTTGAGATTATAGGCGAAGCTGTAAAACATATTCCGCAAGATATTCGGAATAGTTACCCCAAAATCGAGTGGCGAAAAATAGCTGGCATGAGAGACATTCTGATTCATGAATATTCTGGAGTAAATATCGAGCGGATATGGAAAGTCGCTATTGAAGATATTCCTGCGCTTAAATTAGATATTGAGGATATCAGGAAAAAGGTCTGAAAATGGGTCTCTAACTTGGTGGTGTGGGATGAAGCGGAAAACCGGCTTCACGTGCAAAAGGCGATACTGCTTATGCTGATGCGCGGCGACGCGAAGACGCTTTATCCTTAGAACTGGCTACCACGCGTAAAACCGTATAAGCAATAGCTCGAACGAAGAATAAAGAAGCCGTCTTCAGAATGGGGACTGATTCGGGAAATGATGAGGTAACTGATGGCGACTCATCCGGATTATGAAGTATTGCGGCGACGGATCGAGGCTTGTGGGAATCTTGGTCAATCTTTCAGAGGACACGTGTACCGTTGTTCTGCTCTGGAATATGCCGTAGAACACAAGCTTGTATCTGGAGAGGGTAGCAAAATAAACGGAGGACGCTGGAATGCGCCGGGTTCTTTCCGCGCAGTGTATACAGGCCAAGCGCCAGATACGGCTCTGAAAGAGGCGCAAGCGCAAGCTCGTTATTACGGTTTGGAAAGATACACGATATTCCCGCTGTTTTTTGTCGCATTAAATGTTTCCTTGCATAATGTTTTGGACCTGACCTTGGGTTCCTTGCGTCAACATTTGATCGTTTCACAGCGCCGCATGTTGAAGACCGATTGGCGTAGCGAGCAGGACAATGGCAGAGAAGCTCTCACGCAAGCGATTGGACGGGCGGTTTTCAGCGCCGGATTCGAGGGGCTGTTAGCTCCTTCGGTAGCTGATCCAAGTGGAAAAATTTTGGTCTTTTTTCCGGTAAAACTCAAGAAATCAAGTACAATCCAATATATATTAACACGGCCAAGCTAACTTTAAGGCCCCGCAGGGGCTGGAATGATATGCATAATTGCAGGCTATTTTGCTTGTATAATTGCCTGTACAATATATACTGGTGTGTATAAACGAGTGTAGATACGTTTTATGAATACGGCTGTAAAAAAAGAAAAAATTGAAAATTCCATTCTGGAATTACGCAAAGAGATTGCTGTGCCACGCAAAATATTCAGCCGTCTATTGTCAGTTTCAGAGCGATCACTTGCTGACTTGGAGAGATCGAAGCGCCCCCCTAGCGAAGCTGTTCAGAGAAAGTTGAATGAATTGTCGCGATTGGTAACGGAACTCCATAAAACCATCGCTCCAGGTTTTTTGCAGGAGTGGTTCATGAAGCCCAATAGCGCGTTCGGTGACCTAAAACCGATCGATGTTATTGAGCGCGGTGAGATTGACCGCATCTGGCGAATGATCTATTTCATCAGGTCGGGAAGTCCAACCTGAATACCCACTTTAATTTAGGGGACACCACGCTTAATTGTCCCTGAGTTCCGAAATGCAGGCTCCTCCACTCCGCGAATTAACTCCTGCTGTCATGCCAGACTCGTGTGACCCGAAGGGTTATGATCCGGCATCTAGACCCCGGATCGGTGTCTACCCTAAAGCACACGCAGGGTGACATTAGGAGATTGCCACGTCGCTATACCGGCGCGGCCGCGCCACCTCCTCGCAATAATAGCAAAAAGCGGGGCGTCTCGTCTCAAATTCCCATATCGGGTATTTTCTCAACAGGGTCAAGAAGTGCGATAAAAGCCTTCAAAGGATTGGATAAGTATTTCTTATGTAAAAGAATCAGGTTCAGCCGCCTCTCCATCGGGTGCCCGCTGATTCTGGCTTTTTTCAAAGTTTTTTCCTTGAGTTCGCGGTTTATGGCCGACTGGCTGATGACAGCGACCCCGATACCAGACTCCGCCGACTTTTTTATGGCTTCCGTGTTTCCGATCTCCATAGCTATGTTTAAAGGAGCGCGGCTTTTGCCCATCATGTCTGTAAATACTTGCCTTGTTCCAGACCCTCTCTCGCGGATAATGAGCGGCTCGCGCTGGAAATCATCGAAAGATACGCTCGACCTGTTTTTCCAGCGGTGCCTGGTCGAGAAAATCACGACAAGCTCATCGAGCATGAACAGATAGGAGTTGATTCTTTTAGTGTTACCGATGGGGCCTTCCACAAGGCCCATGTCGATTTCACCTTTTAAGAGCGCCTGTTCGATCTGGTTGGTGTTGTTGACCATCATCTCTATTTTGCAGTTGGGGTATTTAGCGTTATAAGCGCCCAGGTATTCGGGCAGTATATAGTTTGCGATGGTTGTGGAGGCCCCTATCTTCAGGGCGCCTATAACCTGGTGGGTCATGTCGTCGACCACCTGTTTCCCCTCCCGCAATGTAGAAAGGGTCTTTTGGACATATTCTTCGAACACGGCCCCCACTTCTGTCATCTCGATTTTTCTGTCGATCCGGTCAAACAGGGGCGCGCCCAGGATCCTCTCCAGCTTGATAATCTGGGCGGAGAACGCAGGCTGGCTTATGGCCATCTGGTCGGCGGCGCGCGAGAAGTTTTTCAGCTTGGCCGCCAGCAAAAAAAGCTCCAGTTGATGTATCGTGACCTGGTTAAGCATAGACTATTATTTATTATATCTATTCGAACTATCTATTATAAATATTTTACAGATGAGCGCATAATTTAAAATCATTCGCAGGCACCGGGCGTATAATCGCGGAGTGGCGGTTTCGTCGCTTCGGGCATGGCGTTTACCGAAAGGGGCGGATGACGGGGATTATCATTAGACGATGGTTTTTTATTAGCAACCGAGTAACCTTTTTATAAATAAGAGGGAGGATCATATGCCTACGTTTGTTATAGCGGAAAAATGTGACGGATGCAAAGGGCAGGACAAAACCGCCTGTATGTACATCTGTCCGCACGACCTTATGTATCTCGACAAAGACAAGATGAAGGCCCAGAATCAGGAGCCGGATCAGTGCTGGGAGTGCTACTCGTGCGTCAAGATTTGTCCCCAGCAGGCGATAGAGGCGCGTCCCTACGCCGATTTCGTGCCTATGGGCGGCACATCTATTCCAATGCGGTCTTCCGACTCGATTATGTGGACTATCAAGTTCCGCGACGGGAAGCTTAAACGGTTTAAATTTCCGATAAGAACCACTCCAGAGGGCTCCATCAAGGCTTACGAAGGCAAACCGGATCCGTCCGATACAGACCTAAGCAGCCATAACCTGTTCACCGAACCCGGCGTCGAATTGCCGAAAATCAGCTAAGAAAGGGAGTTACAGAACGATGGTTACACCTGTTGAAAATTATCACGCGGATTTCGCCAAGAATCCAGTCATCGAAGTTGTAGATACCGATCTCCTTATCGTCGGCGGCGGCATGAGCGCATGCGGCGTGGCGTACGAGAGCGTTCGCTGGTCCAAAGGCAAAGAAAAGATCACTCTGGTCGATAAGGCCGCCATGGATCGCTCCGGCGCCGTGGCCCAGGGCCTTTCGGCGATCAACACCTACCTGGGAGAGAACTCCCCGGAGGATTATGTAAAGATGGTCGCTAATGACCTTATGGGCATTACTCGCGACGACCTGGTATACGATGTGGGCCGCCATGTCGACAACTCTGTCCAGCTCTTCGAGGATTGGGGCCTGCCGATCTGGAAACAGCCGGGAGACGAGGACAAGTCCCTTAGAGACGGCGGCAAGCCGGTGCGCTCCGGTAAATGGCAGATCATGATTAACGGCGAGTCGTACAAGGTGATCGTGGCCGAGGCCGCCAAGAACGCGCTGGGTATCGACAACATCATTGAGCGCTGTTTCATTGTCAAACTCCTGCTCGACGACAAAGAAGACAACCGCATCGCCGGGGCCGTGGGCTTTTCCGCAAGGGAAAACAAGATATACATTTTCAAGGCCAAGACCGTATTCATCGGTTGCGGCGGCGCGGTAAATATTTTCCGCCCCCGCTCCACCGGCGAAGGTATGGGCCGCGCCTGGTATCCGGTGTGGAACTCCGGGTCCACCTACGCGATGGCGGCCCAGGTCGGAGCCGAGATGACCACCATGGAAAACCGCTTCGTCCCTGCCCGTTTCAAAGACGGCTACGGCCCTGTTGGCGCGTGGTTCCTGCTTTTTAAGTCAAAAGCCATTAACGCTCTGGGCGAGGACTACTCGGAAACCAAAAAAGAGATGCTGTTCGAGTATCCTCCCTATCCGCAAAATTCCAAGGGTGTGCCCGCGACATGTTTGCGCAACCACCTGATGCTCAATGAGATGAAAAACGGACGCGGCCCCATCCTTATGGACACGCCCACCGGCATGGCCAACCTGACCAAGGACATGGACAAAAAGCAGATCAAGCATCTTGAGGCCGAGGCATGGGAAGACTTTCTGGACATGTGCATCGGCCAGGCCAACGTCTGGGCCGGTATGAACATTCGTCCGGAAGAGACCGCTTCTGAGCTGATGCCGACAGAGCCATATCTGCTCGGCAGTCACGCGGGCGCCTGCGGCATCTGGGTTTCAGGCCCGGAGGATATGGCGCCGAAAGAGTGGCAATGGGGCTATAACCGGATGACCACCGTCAAGGGGCTGTTTACCGCCGGAGACGGCGTGGGAGCCTCCGGCCACAAGTTTTCCTCCGGCTCGTTCACCGAGGGGAGAATCGCCGGCAAATCGATGGTGCGCTTCGCCCGCGACAACGCTGACTTTACGCCGACAATTAATCTGTCCAACGAAGAGCTGGCGGCGGAAATCTACAAGCCGTTCCAGACCTACCTTGACCACAAAGATTATTCTGTCGATCCGATGATTAATCCAAACTACATCAGGCCGAAGATGCTGATGTTCAGGCTTAACAAGCTGATGGACGAGTATGTGGCCGGCACGTCTACCTATTACACCACCTCCGAGAAACAGATGGACGTGGCCCTGCACCTTCTGGGCATGCTCAAGGAAGACTCGAAGAAGATGGCGGCCAAGGATCTGCATGAGCTACTGCGCGCGTGGGAGAACTACCACCGCATCTGGACGGCGGAGATGCACCTGCGGCACATCTATTTCAGAAAAGAGACCCGTTATCCCGGTTTTTATTACAGGTCGGATTATCCGAAACTTGACGAGGAGAACTGGAAATGTTTCGTCAACTCAAGGTTCGATCCGAAGACCGGCGAGTGGGAGTTAAAGAAAGTCCCCCACAAGGATCTGGTTCCGAAAGACTGAGTAAGCTTAAAGGTTAATAAGGGCCGCGAAGACGAAACTTACGCTTCGCGGCCCTGTTCGATAATGGCCCGCCGCCCGCCGGTGGGCGTTGTTTAAGGTGTTGTTAATGCAAAGCAGTGTCTTGGTTGTAGGCGGCGGCATCAGCGGCATGACCGCCGCTATCGAAGCGGCGGAGTGCGGACGGCAGGTATACCTGGTCGAAAAAGAGGCCTACCTGGGTGGCCGTGTCTCTAAAATGAACAAATACTTTCCCAAATTGTGCCCTCCCTTATGCGGGCTGGAGATAAATTTCCGGCGCCTTCGGGTCAACCCTCTCGTTACGGTCATGACCGGCTCCAAAGTCGAAAAAGTCACCGGGGCCAGCGGCGATTTTACGGCGGTGATTAAAACCGCTCCGCGCTATGTCAACGAGAAATGCGTCGCATGCGACGATTGCGTCAAGGTTTGCCCGGTAAACCGCCCTGACGATTTCAATTACAACATGAGCGAAACCAAAGCGGTCTATCTTCCGCACGCGATGGCTATGCCGGCTAAATACGTGATCGATATGAGCGTGTGCAAGGGGGAGGCGTGCTCTGAATGCGTGAAAGCTTGCAAGTACGGCGCTATCGAGCTGAATATGGAGGAAAAAACCACGACGGTAAAAGTGGCCGCCGTGGTATACGCCACCGGCTGGAAACCGTATGACGCAGGCAAGATAGAAAACCTCGGCTACGGCCAGATCAAAAACGTAATCAACAATGTGGAGATGGAGCGCCTTTCAGCCGTCAACGGCCCCACCGGCGGCAAAATAGTCCGGCAAGACAACGCCGAGCCTGTAAAAAAAGTCGCGTTTGTCCAGTGCGCGGGATCGCGTGATGAGAACCACCTCCCCTACTGCTCGTCCATCTGTTGCCTGGCGTCGATCAAACAGGCCAACTACGTCCGCGATCAATATCCGGAAAGTGAGGTGTCTATCTTTTATATCGACCTTCGCGCGCCGGGCAAGTATGAGGCGTTTTACAAAAAAATGGAAAAGGACAAAAACGTAAAATTTATCAAAGGCAAGGTGGCGCGCATAGAACAAGACGAATCGGGACGCGCTACTGTCACCGTCGAGGATATTTTGGGCGGTGGCAAACTTAAAGAAAGCTTCGACCTGGTAGTGCTCGCCACCGGCATGGAGCCAACCATGAAAACGGACAAAGCTGTGGATGTTGTTTTAAACGACGACGGTTTCATGGAGCTCGACAGGCAGACGGTTGACGGGTTTATACCCGCAGGAGTGGCAAGTGGCCCGGTCGATGTGACCACCTCTATACAAAACTCCACCGGAGCGGCTCTTCGCGCTTTCCAGTGCGGTGTCGGCAAGAGGGGATAGAATGACACAAGAGCAAGCGCCTAAAAAAACCGGGGCCTATATCTGCTCCGGTTGCGGCATCGGCGAATGCCTGAATGTCGATGAGCTGTCGAAAGTGGCTAAAGACGAGCTTAAAACACCGGTTGTAAAGACTCATCCGTTCCTCTGCGGCTCGGAGGGAGTCGAGCTTATAAAAAGCGATATCGCGAATGAAGGCGTTAACACCCTCTCTATCGTCGCCTGCTCCGTCCGGGTCAACTACGACATTTTCGATTTCGGGCCGGAAGTTTTGCTTGACCGTGTTGACATAAGAGAGCGTGTGGCGTGGTGCCATGAGCCAAATGACGAGGAGACCCAGGCGCTGGCCGGGGATTATATCCGCATGGGGCTTGCGAAAATCAAAGAGATGAACCATACGTCTCCTTACAAAATAGAATCTGTCAGCGAAACCATCATGGTGGTAGGCGGCGGGATAACAGGGCTTACAGCCGCTTTAAATGCCGCCAGGGCGGGCCATAAGGTCGAGCTGGTCGAAAAAGAGGCGCGGCTGGGCGGGTTTATGAACAACCTTAAGAAAATTTTCCCGCAGACCGCCCCTTATGACACCGTGTCCGTCAATGATATCGAGGATCGTGTCAAAGAGGTGGAGGACGATCCTGATATAACCGTACACCTGAACACAACCATCAAATCGATCTCCGGCGGGCCAGGGATGTTTGACGTGTCTCTCAAAGACGGCTCACAATCCAAAATCAACATCGGCGCGATTGTGCTGGCCACCGGTTTTAAACCATACGACATGAGCAAACTGACCCATCTTGGCGCCGGACTCCCTGACGTTATAAGCGGCGTCGATCTGGAAAAAATGGCGCTGGACGAAGCTATAAAACGTCCGTCAGACGGGAAACCGGCCAGAAGAGTGGTCTTCGCGCTATGCGCGGGGTCGCGGTGTGACGAGCACTTGAACTACTGCTCGTCGGTCTGTTGTTCAGCATCGCTCAAGCAGGCTGATTACATCCGCAAGAGCGATCCGGACGCCTCGGTGACTATCGTCTACAGGGATATCAGAACTACCGGGACTACGGAGCATTTCTATAAAAGCATTCAGCAAGATCCAGGAATTTTCCTTACAAAAGGAGATGTGGACAATGTAAAGCATGAAGGGGACGAGCTTTACATCACCATCAAAAACACCCTTTTGGGAGGGCCTGTCACGATAAAAGCGGACATGCTGGTGCTGGCCACCGGCATTGTGCCAACCGCTTTTGATGAAAAAGTTGTAGCCACCATCCCGAATGACCAGATGCAGGATTTCGACAGGGAGCAGGTCGGCAAAGCTTCCATACTCAACCTTGAGTATAGGCAGGGGCCGGAGTTACCCGATCTGGCCTACGGGTTTGCCGACTCTCATTTTATCTGTTTCCCATATGAGACAAGGCGGACGGGAATATATTCAGCAGGGGCAGTGCGTCATCCGCAAGATTCCGCCACGGCCAGAAACGACGCCGTTGGAGCGGCTTTAAAAGCGATACAATGTGTGAAGATGGTAGGGCGGGGCAGGGCTGTTCATCCTCGATCTGGCGACGACAGCTATCCTGAGTTCGCGATGGAAAGATGCACCCAGTGCAAGCGGTGCACGGTAGAATGCCCGTTCGGCGCCATCAACGAAGATGAGAAGGCAAATCCGATTCCGTTTCCCACCCGTTGCAGAAGATGCGCCACCTGTCTTGGCGCCTGCCCGGTGCAGATAATCAGTTTTAAAAACTATTCGATACAGATGATAGGCGCGATGATTAAGTCTATCGACATGCCGGACGAGTTCGACGAGAAACCAAGAGTGCTTGCGTTTATTTGTGAAAACGACGCCATGCCTGCGCTGGATATGGCGGGAATCAATCGTCTTAAGTATAGCCCGGTAGTGAGGTTTATCCAGCTGAGGTGCCTGGGGTCGATAAACCTGCAATGGGTGGCCGACGCGCTTTCGTCCGGCTGGGACGGGATCATGATGATCGGGTGCAAACATGGCGACGATTACCAGTGCCACAACATCAAAGGCTCCGCCATAGCCGAAGAGCGGACGGGCAAGGTGCAAGAGACGCTCGACAGGCTCATGCTCGAATCGGACAGGATAAGGGTGGAGAGCCTGGCAATAAACGATTACCACAGAATTCCAGAGCTGATCGACGGTTTTGTGGAGGAAATCGGCAATATGGAGCCGAACCCGTACAAGGGTTTTTAAGAAAGAGGGTTTAATGGATCAGACGCAGGCGCCGATCATAGAGCCGGATGTGTCGTTCGCGCGGCGGATAATAGAAAACGGCGGCGATACATTGAAAAAATGTTTCCAGTGCGGAAACTGCTCCGCCGTATGCAACGTCACGCCCGACAACGCTCCTTTCCCCCGCAAGGAGATGATATGGGCCCAGTGGGGGCTTAAAGACAGGCTCATCGGCAACGCCGACGTGTGGCTTTGCCACCAGTGCAACGACTGCTCCGCCCATTGCCCCCGTGGCGCGAATCCGGGCGATGTTATGGCGGCCATACGGAACATAAGTTTCGCCCACTTCGCCCCGTTTGGTCTCGGCGCTTTATTTACCAGCAAAAAGTACCTTCCACTTCTTCTCCTCCTCCCGGTGGTTTTGATCGGCGTCGCTGTCTCTTTTGGCTCAAAGCAAGGGTTTATGTCGATAAAGCCTATCGTATTCTCGAACATGATGCCGGTTCACGTTATAGACCTGGTCTTTTTGCCGACTGTCGGTCTCGCGGCTTTGGCGGCGCTCATCGGCGTATCGAATATTATGAAATCCTTTAAAGCCCGAACCCCCGGCGTCTCCGGCCAGCCCGGCCCGATGATTCCGGCGGCGATAAAAACGGTTTTAGGAATTTTAAAGCATGAAAAAATGGCCCAGTGCGAGGCGAACGCGCCCCGGACGATAGCTCACCAGATGCTTTTTTACGGATTTTTCGCCCTGCTCGCCACCACCACCCTGGTGGCGATCATGTACTGGATAAACAAACTTGGGATCGGCTCTGTCTCGGCCACGCCCCTTGCGCTCGCTCATCCGGTTAAATTGCTGGGCAACGCCGGGGCTTTACTGGCGTTTATCGGTGTTTCGATAATCTATAAGAGGCGGCTTACCGGCGACCCGAAGAACGTGGGAAAAACAGGCTATTACGACTCGTTTTTCGGGACTGTTCTTTTCTGGACTATAACCACCGGGATTCTGGCGGAGATTTTCAGGCTTATAGATATCTCCCCGGCCGCTTTTGGCGTTTACTATATACATCTGGTTCTGGTGTTTACGCTGTTAGTCTACGCGCCTTACTCTAAATTCGCTCATATGCTCTACCGCTTTATGGCGCTGACTTATTCGAACGCCGCCCGGCGGAGCAAAGAGCGGGTGGAATAAAAATACCCGGCGCTAATCTCTATTAAAATTAAACTCTTGTTAAAAAGGAGAAAATAATGGCAGGACTTGTCAAACCGCACGGCGGCGGCGCCTTAAAGCCGCTTTTGCTTGAAGGGGACGAACGCGAAAAAGAGATTAAAAGGGCGGGAACACTTCCCAAAGTCGCAATGACTTCGCGGGAGACCTCCGACCTTATCATGCTTGGCATTGGCGCGTTTACTCCCCTTGAAGGGTTTATGAGCCACGCTGACTGGCAGGGCGTGTGCGATGACTATAAGACTGCTTCCGGCCTGTTCTGGCCCATCCCCATTACCCTGTCCACTTCAAAACAGATCGCCGACACGATAAAGCAAGGGCAGGAAGTGGCGTTGGTGGATGACGATTCGGGCGAGATCATGGGGACGATGGCGGTTACGGAAAAGTATAAAATCGACAAAGCGCATGAATGCATGTCGGTTTT
>DRJW01000078.1 GCA_011052055.1 Nitrospirota bacterium | reverse complement strand
GTACCATCCGGAAATGTTTGGAAAGACATAGAACGACCCCATCGGCTTGACGCATGACATGCCGTCAATTTCATCGAACGCCTCAATAAGTTTGTCACGCCGGGCTTCGAACTGCCTTAGCCATTCCCCAATGTGAACCGGCCCCTTTTCAAGAGCGGCGATGGCGCCGAATTGCGCGAACGTGACAGGATTGGAGGTGGACTGCCCCTGTATCATGCTCATGGCTTTTACGATCCTGTCGTCGCCCAACACCCATCCTATACGCCACCCTGTCATTGAAAAGTTTTTCGACAGCCCGCCGCATATAAGAGTGTATGGCTTAACATCCGGGTTATAGAAAGGAAGAGAGCGAAGACAGCCCTCGCCGTAATAGATGTCTTTATAAATCTCATCCCATACCACCAGTATCTTGTTTTCAACGGCCACTTCGCAGATTCCCTCCAGCGTCTTTTTGTCATATACAGCGCCTGACGGGTTCGAGGGAGTGTTTACGATTATCGCCCGCGTCCTTTGGGTTACAAGCTTTTGCAGGGCGTCTGCGGTGAACAGAAAACCGTCTTGCTCTTTAGTGGTCAGGTAAACCGGTTTCCCGCCCGCCAGCATAACCTGGTCTGGATATGAGACCCAGTACGGGGTTGGTATTATAACCTCGTCCCCCTCCGATAAAAGGGCCTGGAAAATATTGTAGAGCGAATGCTTGCCGCCGTTGGATATTATCGTCTCCGCTCTTTCGTAATCGAGATGTTCGGTTTTTTTATAATAGGCCGTAAGGGCGTCGCGCAGTATAGGCAGTCCGGGCGCGTCGGTGTACTTCGTCTCGCCAGCCTTCAGGGCGTCAATCGCCGCTTGTTTGACAAAATCGGGCGTGTCGAAATCAGGCTCTCCCGCCCCGAAGCCGACTATATCTATCCCCTCGGCTTTCATGGCCTTGGCCTTTGAGGTGATCGCTACTGTGGGTGACGGTTTAATTTGAGACAGACGGTCTGCCAGGGCTATCTTTTCCATGTTGAGTCTCCTCTCTTAAGCGCCATCATTCAACGAGGCCAGCCGGGTGAAGAGAGCCTCCTCCACAGGCTTTGGAACCATAGAGCTTATGTCCCCGTTCAGCGCCGCTATCTCCTTGATTATCGTGGACGAGACGAACGAATACTCTTCGCTTGGCATCATAAACATGGTCTCCAGGTCACCGGCCAGTCTTCTGTTGATAAACGACATCTGAAGCTCGTAATCGAAATCGGAAACGGCCCTTAAACCTTTTATAATCACCTTGGCGCCTACGCTTGACGCGAATTTAACAAGCAATGTCTCGAAAACCTTGATAGACACGTTGCTCATTTGTTTTGTGGCTTCTTGTATAAATCCAACTCTTTCTTCTTTTGTAAACAACGCTTTTTTGCGTGGATTATCGGCGACAGCGACGATAACTTCATCGAAAACGCCACAACTACGGCTTATCAGGTCTATATGGCCCAGTGTCACTGGGTCGAACGAGCCGGGATAGACTGCTTTTAGTTTTTCCATATTCTGCTTATACAACCATGCTACGGAGGTTAATGATAAAACGGACAGGTTATTTCATAACTGAATCCGCCGCAAGGCAATACGAAAGATTTTTTCCAGTCGTGATAAATTTTTCCAACTGTAGCCGTCCATAGCAAAAACCGCTAGGCAGGCTGATTGTAGCGAATCACATGATACAGTTTTCTGCTCGATTCTGGCTCTAAATCGGTGAATTTAACCCCGATTCCGGGGCCCGGATCCTCTTCGGAAAGCCCGTCATCGAGCGAAACCGATCTAATGACCTCACATTGCCCGGTGATCCATTCGGCGCGCATACCCATGCTTAGCTTCATGGTAAAAGAGCCGCGAGTTCCAACCGGGAGCGTTTGGCCTGTCCTTATAAAAACACCGTTCATGCTGATGTCGTAAGAATGCTTATATTCGACTGTTTTATCATCATATTCTATGGTTATCGTCGTCTCGAACGGAACGCGCTTGCGTAGCCGCCTGATTTCGTCGTCCTGGTCGTGGCCATGATGTTTACCCTGATCGCGCCCCTGATCGCGCCCCTGGTTGTGGCCCCGGTTGTGGCCCTGGTTGTGGCCCTGGTCGGAATTCATAATGTTATATCGAAGAAATTATCGTTTCAGGAATTCTGCCGAGCGGGACGGTTTTATCCACACCTCCCAGTTTTATCGCCTCTTTGGGCATGCCGAACACAACGCATGTTTTCTCATCCTGAGCTATGGTGACAGCCCCTTCATTCTTCATGTTCAGCATCCCGCCCGCTCCATCCGCCCCCATGCCGGTCATAATAACCCCGACGGCGTTCCTGCCTGCTGTTTTCGCCACAGAGTTAAACAGCACTTCCACCGAAGGCTTGTGCCGGCTGACCAATGGCCCGTCTTTCACATCTACATAGTAGCGCGATCCAGAGCGGCGCAGTAGCATATGCCTGTTGCCAGGCGCAAGAAGACAGACGCCCGGAACCAGCGAATCGCCTTGCGCGGCCTCTTTTACGTTAATAACCGATACCCCATCCAGTCTTGCGGCGAAAGCCGTGGTAAATGTCTCCGGCATATGCTGAACCACGAGGATGCCGGGAGAGTTGGACGGCATGCGCGAAAGCACATCCTTAAGCGCCTCGGTGCCGCCGGTGGACGCGCCTATGGCCACGACCTTGTTGGTGGTGGCGGTCATGGAAGTGAGCGGTCTTCGCCTTTTGGCCAGCTCGGAGCTGTGCAGGGGCGCTCTTACTCTTGCCCTGGAGGCGGATTTGATCTTGTCCACCAGCTCTATGGTTATCTCGTTGTGATTATGTTTTTCCATGACCGG
>DRJW01000077.1 GCA_011052055.1 Nitrospirota bacterium | reverse complement strand
AGGTTTAGAGTGGTTTTGGGGGCTCTCTCAATGGGAGCGGTAGCAGAGCCAAGGCCTCCGGGAGCGCCGAGGCCGTCTTCGGGGAGCTTTAAAACCTGGCTGGAATTAAATATGTTGCGTTGCACGATGGAAAAATAGTTATCCGGGCGCTTTACGAAAGGCCGCGCCGCCTTGGGCGATATGATGGCAGAGCTTTTGTTGTAAGCTTGCTCAATATATTGAGCCAACTGATTGTTTATTGTCCCGGAGAGAATGTATGCGATCCAGACGATCAACGTCAGGTGGATCAGCATCCACGCCCGTTTAGGTATCCTAACTTTTTCAATCATTTATCAGTTCCGTTAATTGCGCGCAATTTCAGCCATCTATAATGAGAACGGACAGGAGCGCGGGATTTTTGGGAAATATTTTGAATTTCTATGTCAGCTATACGCCCCGACCACAACATGTCACCCTAGCCGCATCCGTGTCACACTAGCCGCATCCGTGTCACACTAGCCGCATCGTGTCACCCCGGCCTTGAGCCGGGGTCTGGGGATAGGGCATTACAATTCAAACGAACCGGTCAGATATTCAACCCAACAGTTTCTTCGAATAACTAAACCCGATCGCGTCTTCCGCTTCGGCGAGGGTCTGTTTAGCAACTTTGCGGGCTTTTTCGGAGCCTGCTTTAAGGATGTCGTAGACTTCTTTTGGCCGTTGTTCCCAGTAGGCCCGTTTTTCGAGAATCGGCTCAAGATATTTAAATATATTTACAGATAGAAATTTCTTGCAATCGACGCATCCGCGCCCGGCGGATTTACACTCTTTGATGGTCAGCTCGTTCTCATCATCCGGCGAGAACACTTTGTGGAAACTGTAGGCTACACATTTCTCCGGGTCGCCCGGATCGGTTTTTCGCACCCTGGCCGGGTCGGTGACGATGTTTAAAATTTTCGTTTTCATCTCTTTGGAGGAATCGGAAAGGTATATGGCGTTACCGTAAGACTTGCTCATCTTCCTGCCGTCTACACCGGGCAGTTTCGGCACTTCGCTCATCTTCCCCTCTGGCTCTATGAAGACCTTGCGTTTGTATGTGTCGTGGAACCTGCGGACGATCTCACGGGTCAGCTCAAGATGGGGAAGCTGGTCGATCCCCACCGGCACGAAATGCGCCTTGTAGATGACAATATCAGCCGCCTGCAGAACCGGGTATCCGAGAAATCCGTACATGCTCAGGTCTTTGTTTACCACCTGCTGAAGTTTTTCCTTGTAGCTTGGCACCCTTTCCAGCCAGGAGATCGGAGTAAGCATGGACAATAGAAGGTGAAGGACGGCGTGCTCCGGCACAAGCGACTGGACAAAGAGGACGCTTTTTCCCGGATCGAGCCCGGCGCTTAGCCAGTTCACACCCAGATCGGCCAGGTTATCAGCCAAATCGTTCGTGTCTTCATAGCTTGTGGCCAGCGTGTGCCAGTCTGCGGCGAAATAATAGCACTCGAACTCATCTTGCATCGAGACCCAGTTATTAAGCGCGCCAAGAAGGTTTCCAAGATGCAACTTTCCCGTGGTCTGCATTCCTGAAAGAACTCGCTTCTTATCGGTCATAAGGTTACCCGGAATTTATAGGTATGAAGATATATCAGAAAACAATATTTATATAAAGCCGGGATCCTCAAAGCAGTAGCTTTAGTATCCCGCCGATCAGCGGGTAGATAGTCCAGTTCAGAATGTTTAAAGGATTGATAAGCAGAATAAAAATCAGGATAAAAAAACCGTAAGGCTCCATTTTGGCGTAAGCCATCGCATGCTTGTCGGGGAGCAGGCCGGTCACGATTCTGCCGCCGTCGGCCGGGGGGACAGGGATGAGGTTAATCACGCACAGCACAATGTTAAGCAAAACCGAGAAATGGAGCATGTATATCACCGGCACGATGAACGCTCCCGCAAAACTTGTGTTGTGACTCAAAATGTTTGAATAAGCCACGCTGGAAGCCTCCGGGTTGAGCCAGATTATTATTTTCAGGATCAGCGCGGAGATCACCGCAAGAATAAGGTTGGTAATCGGCCCTGCCGCGGCCACCCAAACCATATCTTTTTTCGGATTGTGGAGGTTCTGGAAATTTACCGGCACTGGTTTTGCGAACGCAAAAAGAAAACCGGACGCCATGTAAAACGTGATCGGCAGGACTATCGTGCCGAACCAGTGGATGTGGGCGATCGGATTGAGCGTGATCCGGCCCATCCGCTTTGCGGTGTCGTCCCCTTTTATCCACGCCACGTATCCATGAGCCACCTCATGAAGCGCCACCGCCAGGATCACCGGCAAGGCCATCACCGAAATGGTCTGGATTAAATTGCTAATGGAACCGCTCATCTGTTTCAATGTAGCACATCTTCACCAGATTCGATAAACCAGAGAGGTAAAATCTTCCCGTTCGATCGCTTGAAGCGAGTCTCCAAAACAAATAAGGGCCCATGCGACAGCGGAGTACCTGTGAAAAACTCTGTTTGTAAGCTATTGTTTATAAAATGCAATGCGAGGAAAACACTCGTTAAAGGATATTTTTCCAACGTCCGATAAGTAAATAGAAGCCTTAAGCCCTATATGGGAACGGACTATGCACATAAACCATGACAAAAAGAAGTAACCAGGATATCAGGATGCTAGGTTTAGACCGCTTAACAAAAATTTTGCCAATTATCAGGAAAAAAGGGCGAAAGCTTAAGTCACCGGAGGGCGCCATAGCCCAGGCCTGCGTCAACAAAAGCCAATTGCGTGTCACCATAGAAGACGGCGAAGAAAAATACCGCTCTTTTTTTGTCGGAATGAACAATAAGAATAAAAAAGAGCTTTATATCGACGCGCTGACACGTAACTCCAAACATGATTTTCTGGCTCCGAACAGGACACGGATCACGATTTTTTTCGAGATGAACGGCATTCAATACAATTTCACTACTAAATTTCTTGGACTCGTAGTTTTCGGCGGATTCGATTCACTCAAGATCAGAATGCCGAAAACCATCAAACAAGGACAAAGGCGAAAAGCTTTCCGTATCGAGCCTTCGCTCGACTACCCGGCCTACATACGTATAAAAAACGGCGACCTGGTCAAAGCTCTCGATATTAGCGGGGCCGGGGCCTCTTTTAGAATGAAAAGTCCGTTAGAGCCGGGGACGGTGATACCGGTGAGTCTGAAACTTCCCGACCGCGATAATTTTCTGAAAGCCGATTTCGAGGTTATCGTGACCCAGCGGGACTCGACAAGATTAAGGGCAAAAAAAGTTACGGTCGGCGAGTACAAAATCCGGGGCAGGTTCCGGGGCCTGGCCAGCGCATCGAGGCAGTTTATACATTATTACGTGGCCAACCGCCAGCGAGAGCTGATCCACCTTATGAACTAGGGGAGCCGCTCCCTTATTTTCCAGAAATCGTAAAATCCACAAGATTCTCATAATTTTGTGAATATTTACTTGATTATTCATTCTTCATTTGCTACCTTCTCCTCATGGGAAAAAACGAAGAGACCAGAGAGTTGATAATTGACTCCGCTAGAAATAGATTTTTGCAGTACGGCTTCAATAAAACAACTATGGCGGAGATTGCAAAAGATTGCGGGATGTCTGCCTCTAACCTCTACCGGTTTTTCAAGGATAAAAACGACATCCTTGTAGAGATGACAGAACGGTGCTTCAGGGATACTGAGAATTGTTTAAGGGAAATTCTGCGCCGCCCCGGCATGTCTGCGGCCGAGCGTATAAAGGCTCTTGTCCTGGAAAAGCTTCATATCAACTATGATATGATTGCTAATGAGCCTAAATTCAATGAAATAGTAATGTATATCACTTCGGAGCGATCTGACATTGTATGCCGTCACAAAGACGCTTTGATATCGTCCATCGCAGAGGCGGTCGCTGAGGGCAACAGAAACGGAGAGTTGGAGGCTCCTGATATTGTAAAGACCGCAGATATGATTTCAAAAGCGACCATCATGTTTGGCCATCCTATGCTAATGAACGGTTACTCTTTACAAGAGCTAGAGGATTCCGCCACTGAAATTATCGAGACGCTCGTCCAAGGGCTTAGGAGACGATAATTTTTTTTGTGACTGCGAGTGAATATTGATAAAAATATTTATTGTTTACTATTTGCATTTAAAAGCCTGGAGGGGCCGATGAAAAAGTTTGAGGCCGGTTTTGGAAAGTGGGTCGTCCGTTATCGCTGGGCTATCATTATCGCGACGATCATTATTGTGGCCGGTCTTTCCAGCGGCGTCAGGTTCCTTGCGTTCAATAACGACGGGCGTGTTTTTTTCAGCAAAGAAAACCCTCAGCTACAAGCCCTGGAGAAGCTGGAAAACGTCTTTACGAAAAACGACAACATCCTTTTCGTCATCGCGCCTAAAGACGGAAACGTGTTTACCCGCAAAACGCTGGCCGTTATAGAAGAGCTGACGGACGCTTCATGGAAAATACCTTTTTCAAGCCGTGTCGATTCTATAACCAATTTCCAGCACACAAGGGCTGTTGAAGACGACCTGATAGTCGAAAATCTGGTGGAAAACGCGGCCAGCCTCTCCGACGCCGATCTTGAATATAAAAAAGAAGTGGCTCTAAAGGAGCCGATCCTTGTAAACAGCCTCATCTCTCCCTCCGCCCATGTCACCGGCGTGAATGTCACCGCCCTGATGCCGGGAGAGGCGATGAACGAGACGAAGGAAGTGGCGGACTACGCAAAGAAAATGATCGCTGATTTCAGGGCGAAATATCCGCAAATAAACTTTTACCTGACCGGCGGAATAATGCAAGATAACGGTTTCGGCGAAGCCAGCGAAGACGATATGAAAACACTGGTTCCAGCCATGTTTCTTACGCTCCTTCTTATCCTCGGTGTCACCCTGCGATCATTCGCCGGTGTGGCCGTCACCCTTATTATCATCATGATCTCCATGCTGACCGGCCTTGGAGTGGCGGGATGGCTGGGGATGCTGTTGAATCCGGCCTCGTCCAACGCGCCGATTATTATCCTCACCCTGGCTGTGGCCGACAGCGTGCATATACTGGTGACAATTTTCCACCAGATACGTTTGGGGAAATCGAAACACGAGGCCATCGAAGAGTCGATCAGGGTGAACCTGCAACCAGTATTTTTGACAAGCCTAACCACTGTGATCGGATTTTTGACAATGAATTTCTCCGACGCCCCCCCCTTCCGCGACCTGGGCAACATAGTCGCCATCGGTATCACGGCGGCGTTTTTCTATTCCGTTTTCTTCCTTCCCGCGCTTGTTGCCGTGGCGCCTCTTTGGATAAAACCAAGAGCCGATGAAGCGGAGCATACAAACCTTAACTGGCTGGCGGAGCTGGTCATCAACCGCCGGAAACTGGTGTTCTGGGGCATGCTGGCTTTGATCGTAGCGCTGACATCCGGCATTACCCGGATAGACCTGAACGACAACTTCGTCCATTATTTCGACGATCGGTACGATTTCAGAAGAGCCACCGATTTCACAGAAGATAACCTGACAGGATTCGACATCATCGAGTATGCGCTCGAATCGGGAGAGCCGGGCGGGATCAACAAGCCTGAATACCTGGCCACGGTGGAGCGGTTCGCCAACTGGTATCGCAAACAGGCGAAAGTCTCCCATGTCAATTCGATCACAGATGTTTATAAGCGTCTTAACAGAGACATGCATGGCGGGGACGAGTCGTTTTATAAAATTCCAGATAAGCGCGATCTGGCGGCGCAATACCTGCTTTTGTACCAGATGTCGCTACCGTTCGGGCTTGATCTCAATAACCAGATCAACGTAGACAAATCATCCACCCGGATGATAGTAACCTTGAAAAAAACCACGACAAGAGAGCTCAGGGAAGCCGAAAAACAGGGCAGGGAATGGCTAAGAGCGAACGCCCCCAAAAGCATGTTCACCTATGGCTCCGGCCTTTCCATCGTGTGGGCCAACATCTCCGAGCGCAATATCAACAGCATGCTGGGCGCCTCTTTCTGGGCTCTTGTTCTGATTTCGGGCATTCTCACTTTCGCGCTAAGAAGCTTAAAGCTAGGCGCTGTAAGCCTGGTCCCAAACCTTGCGCCGGCCTTCATGTCTTTTGGGATATGGGGCATGATCGTGGGGCAGGTAGGTATAGCGGTGTCTGTTCTTGTGGCGCTGACGCTAGGCATAGTGGTGGACGACACGATCCATTTTATGAGCAAATATCTTCGCGCCCGGCGAGAATACGGCATGAACCCGCCCGACGCTGTCCGGTACTCTTTTAACACCGTTGGAACCGCTCTGTGGATTACTTCAGCGGCGCTTGTGGCCGGGTTTATAGTTCTTTCGTTCTCCGGTTTTAAAGTCAATTCTGATATGGGCATGATGACGGCCATAACGATTTCTATGGCGCTTATTCTTGATTTTTTATTTCTGCCAACGTTGCTGATGAAAGTAGAGGGGGGAAAATGACGAAACAACTTGCGAATAATAGTTTTTACGACAGGAGCGATGAAGGGGAAAATCGATGGCGATTAAGGAAATGTTAGACCTTTTTGAAGTGGATCAGGAGAAATGTCAGCGTGACGGATTATGCGTTGCAGTATGTCCAAAAGAGATTATTGAATTAAAGGACGAAAGCCCGGTACCCTGTCCGATTGATGGAGCGTTAAAGCTATGTATGGACTGCGGGCATTGCGTCGCAATATGCCCTCATGGCGCCCTGTCGCACAGAGCCATGACTTCCGAGGAATGCCCGCCTTTTGTCCGGGATATGCTACCCGGTCCAGAGAATGTAGAGCATCTGATGCGGGCGCGCAGGTCAATTCGCGTATACAAAGACAAGCCTGTAGAGGCCGAAACGCTGACAAAATTGCTGAACGTAGCAAGTTTCGCTCCCACCTGGGCAAATACTCAAAAGATCAAATGGGTTGTCGTTAACGGAAAAGAGAAAGTTGAGCGGATCGCGGGACTGGCGGTCGACTGGATGCGCGACCTGATGAAAAACAAGGGTATGGTGGATGGCGCCACTGTCCAATTGAGCAAGGCGTACATGATGCGGATAGGCAAAACCGTGGAGGCGTGGGATGCAGGCTTCGACCTCACCTTGCGCGGCGCGCCTGCTCTCGTTGTCGCCCACGCCCCCAACGATTATCCCGCCGCCAACACCGACTGCGCCATATCCTTAAGCTACCTGGAGCTGGCCGCTTCATCGCTTG
Source organism: Nitrospirota bacterium (assembly GCA_011052055.1). Lineage (GTDB taxonomy): Bacteria > Nitrospinota_A > UBA7883 > UBA7883 > UBA7883 > DRJW01. The sequence continues at coordinate 1,514 of DRJW01000077.1, read as the reverse complement.
GCCTCGGCTCATGCTGGGCCGGCGCTTTGTGGATGGTCACAAAAAACTGCCAATCATTGCGCGAGGCGCTTGGCATACCTGAAGGGGACGCAAACTACGGGATGATGATCGGGTATTCGAAGTACAGGTATCACCGTCTGCCGCTCAGGAATGATACGAGGATTACATGGATTTAAATCGTGTTTTAAACTGTTTCCGTCCGGAAACGAAAGAGGAATAATGAAAAATTTCGAAGCGGGTTTTGGAGAGTGGGTAATCAAGCGGAGGTGGTGGATAATTATCGCCACTCTTGCCATTTTGATCGGATCAGCAAGCGGCGCCAGGTATTTGGGCTTTAGTAATGACGCGCGGGAATTTTTCAGTGGAGATAACCCTCGTTTAAAGACGTTTGAAGCTTTAGAAGCGACATACACAAAAATAGAAGGTGTGTTTTTTCTCCTTGCGCCTAAAAATGGAGACGTATTTACCGCAAGAAACCTTTCTGCGGTGGAAGAGCTTACAGAGGCGTCATGGCAAATTCCATATTCGAGCCGTGTAGACTCCATCACCAATTTTCAGCATACCCGCGCTGAAGGTGACGACCTGATTGTCGAAGACCTGGCGAGAAATTCGTCAAGCTTTTCAGACGCTAAAATAGCGCGTATCAGGGACATAGCTTTAGCCGAGCCACTTTTGCTCAACCGGCTTGTTTCAAAAAGCGGTAACGTCACGGGTATAAACGTGAATATTATCCGCCCCGCCAAGTCGATAACAGAAGTGCCTGAAATCGCCAAATACGCGCGCGAAATGGCGGACAATTTCCGGTCGAAACATCCAGATATAGATCTCTATCTGGCAGGAAATACAATGATGGATAATGCGTTCGGTGAAGCGGGGCAGAAAGATATGTCCACGCTACTTCCGTTAATGTTTCTGGTAATAATATTCATTATGGGTGTGATGCTTCGCTCCTTGTGGGGAACGGTCGTTACGGTAATCGTAATAGTAGCTTCCGCTATCACAGGCTTTGGGCTGGCCGGTTGGGTAGGCATAAATATTTCGCCGCCGCTTTCAAACGCGCCCATGATTATTCTCACGTTGGCGGTCGCGGACTCCATCCATATTCTTGTGACCATGTTCCACCAGATGCGGTTGGGAAAATCAAAGCTTGAAGCCATATCCGAGTCGATGCGGATAAACCTTCAGCCGGTTTTCCTGACAAGCATAACGACGGCGATAGGTTTTTTGGCGATGAACTTTTCCGACGCGCCGCCCTTTCACGATCTTGGCAACACGGTCGCCGCAGGCGTAATGGCGGCTTTCATCTATTCGATATTCACTCTGCCTGCGTTACTATCGATTTTCCCTGTGCGTGTTAAGGCGAAAGCTAAGAGCCGACGGCTTCTTATGGATGACTTTGGAGATTTCGTTGTATCCAGGCGCAGGCCGGTCTTCTGGGGAATGCTTATACTGATTATCGGTTTTATATCGGCGGTTCCGCTTAACACGCTTGACGACGTATGGATAAAATATTT
>DRJW01000076.1 GCA_011052055.1 Nitrospirota bacterium | reverse complement strand
TTCTGCCCAATCCTTACAAGCTCCGCGTCTTTTCCATATACACGCCCGTTCACACGCTTTGTCGATGGGGCCGCCGATCCTGCGGTTCTGATCCATTTCTCAATTGTTTGAGTTGACGCTTTGGTAAGGGTCAGCGTTATCGTTTTCCCCTGCTCAGAGTCAATTGTGACGCCATCGCCGGGGGACGGATCGCGCGCTTTCCGGGAAACCGAAGTCGATTTCCCGGAAACGCCATGTTCCATAATCATTGAAACATGGCTATAACGATGGAGGGGGCCCCGTCGTTGCGCGCGCTCCGCGTTTCCTCGCGCGGCTCCCGAAAGCCACACAACAATCACCAAAAAAACAAAAATATTTTTCATGATCTCAAAGCTTAATGGCAGTAAAGATCCTTTCCCTCCAAAATTGAAGACCCCCACGGATAGAGCCCGACGTTGGCAATGCGCGTAACCGCATTGGTTTTTCCATCAATGACATAGACGGAATGATCTCTGGAGCTTGTGAGGTATATTTTCTCACCCTGCGCGTCCGTGGCGGCTGTCTCCAGCTCCAGGTTTGTTCCGATCTTGATGCGTCCGGCAGGTCTCAGAGTTTTCATGTTATATACATAAACGAAACTGCTGGATCTACTGATGACAAAAGCCTTGTCATGGGAGAAATTAACACCGATCATCTCCGGCCCCGCCTCCAATGTGGCTATAACTTTATTGCTTTTAATATCGATAATGGAGATCGTCTCATCTCCATTATTGGGCACGACCATTTTGGCTCCATCATGGGTGGGGTAGGCTCGCCAGGGGTCGGCCCCCACCTTGATTACCTTTATTACTTTGTCCTCCCTTGTATCGATAACTCCCACCACGCCCATATCACCGTCGGCGGCGTAAAGGTATCTGCCGTCCCTTGTGATAGATGCGTTGGATATTCCTTTGATTTCGCTTAAATATTTCTTTGGATCGAGCTTGTTCACACGCGGCATGTCTCCTATTTTTATTTTCTTTAGCAGTTCATGGCGCGTAACATCTATCACCCCTACCCAGTGGGCGCTGTAATTGCCGACGTAGGCTTTTGAGCCGTCGGGAAGAAACGTTATGTTGAGCGGCTCGGCGAAACCTTTTATGGTTTTTATCTTTTTCAGGGAGACAAGATCGATCACTGAGACCGAATCGCTTGCCGGACTTCCCTGGTAGTAAAAGCGGCTGTCGGGAGTGATGGCCAGATGCTCCGGCCCAAAATCAACAGGTATCGTTTTGATGAGCTTCATGGTCGCGACATCGATGATATAGGCTTTGTTGGAGCGCGTCCCCCCGGTCACAACGCGGCGCCCATCCGGCGTCATCGAAACCATATGGGGGTTCACCCATTTGCCAAGAAACACTTTGCCTATCTGCTTGTTGGTTTTCAAATCCAGAAATCTTATCTCGTTGGAATCACGGTTTACTATCAAGCAGACAGACCTCGGATCCGTTATCTTTATCTCATCGGCGCCATTGACCTCCTCCCCGGACGCAAGATACGGGAAAAAGAAAAGTAACGTTACCGCCATAATGTATATTCGTTTCATCTTAAGCTCTCCTTAAAATAGTCTTTTTATCCACAATAGTTTTTAACGGTTAGAAATCGAGCTGAACCCTGAGCCCTGGGATCAGGTAGCTTTTGTCTTTGCCTCCCACATTTGAATTTGCAAGGTATTGAAGGTGAAAAGACGTTTTCAGGTTTTCCGTGAGAAAAAGGTTGTAATAGGCTTCTACAAGGGATTCTTTCACGCCGGAAGCCAGGTCTGTGCTCAAAAACGCAATGGCGTATGAATCACGGATTCCAAATGTATGCGGTGTTCTCATCTCTATCCCGCCGCTATAAAAATAATCGTCGCGGTTGTACTCATTCGAGCCAGATCGGCTCCCGTCTGAATAATAACTATTTCCGCTTGAGTAAAATCGATTTATGTTTGCGCTTTGCCGGTTCGTGTCTGAGCCGGATCGACTCCCGAATCTTGCGAAAACGGCTACGGAGGCGGTTATTTTCTGGTCCGCGCTGATACCCCATGCGACGTTTTCTTTTTTCGCATTCTCATCAAACCTGACCCAGGCGCGGTAATGCCCTGTCTGCAATCCTGGAAGATGGGACAGATACTCCACTTCAAGCATCGAAAAAACTTTCTGCGCCAGTCCGTTTGCAACGCTGGCTCCGCGTTGCGCTCCAGCCCTGAAAACCAGGCCAATCTTCGGGTCGAAAGCGGCGACGACACCGGCGCCGTTCGATGGAACGCCAAGAAAAAGGTTGTTGACCAGGCCGTCCGTGATAAATTGTGTCGTCTCATCATTGGCGACCGTGTTCAAGTCGAAATAATTGGTCAGATCCAGCATGCCCGCCGATACGGTCAGTTTTTGGCCCAGTAGCTCCGTTCTGAGCCACGCCTCCCGGACATTGACTCTTTTATCCACTTCGCGCCTTGCCACATCGCTTGTCAGCAAAGATATATTCTCGATTTTACGATCAGGCGAAGCCCCACCGATAGCTTCTATGTCGAGGAAGAACAGGGTATACAAGGCCGGCTTACCGATAAAATAAAGGTCAGTCGATCCAACGCCGAACAAATCCTGAACGCCTTTTTCGGCGCCGCTTGTTTTGAATGTTTCCTGAAGAGTCGATGTCGCGCTGACGCCTATGTCGATGCCTCTGGAGTCCCGCTCATCAAGCGCGTTTTGAATTTGCTCGCCGATAGTTTGCCTCCTGAACACTTTCTCTCTCTGGTAAGTAAAATCCTTTCGTAACGCAAGCCCATCGCTTGGACATACGCCCTCCAAACGGCTGTCATACTCGTGCCCGTTTTCACAGACCCATATTTCTTTTTCTTTTATAATCATTTCCGGCTCAGAGAGCACCGTTTTGCTTTCAAGGTCTTTTAGTTGATCTTCCAGCTCCTGGAGCCTGTTTTCCATCACGTCAAATTTATCCGCCCCATCAGATTCAAGCTCCGTTTTTATTGATTCACCCGTTGCAGATGGTTTTTCCCCGGCGAACGCTGAATCCACGACTAACAGAGAGCTAAACGCAAATAGCTGGAATAAAATTAAAAATAGTAACGCGCGACTCTTCTTGATAATTTGGAGTCCCCATGCGCCCCTGGGACGTGTCTCCCGATTTTTTTTCATCTCGCATCTCCTCTCATAAACTGATCTTTCAGGCCCGGAGATGTTTTAGCTAGGGCAAAAAAAATCCCCGGACCAATGAATATTGATCCGAGGATTCCCTGATTTTTCCACGAATGACTACGAGCACACAGTCCCTTGTCCACGGAGACAGGCTCTCTATGTTTTTCAGACAGGTTTTCTGACTTCCGGATCGTCCTCGTTTTGCGCCTTCCCAGCCTCTAAAGGCCAGTGGCATACGTGCAAAATTCGTCCCCGGTTACAGCGGCGGGCCCGCCCCGGATTGTCACCGGGTTCCCTTTTAAGCTCAACTACGAGCATCTGAAAATGCTCGGTAAAATTAACTGAAAAAATAATGGAAGTCAACTGAAAATTAATTGATCCCGAAGCTTACTCCACATTCGATTTTTCAGACGGCTATAGACTTTCCGGTATTTACGGTAAGTTGGCTACAGTTTGGCCACAGTGAAAACCACCTGAGCATGAACTTTGCGCGTTCATAAATGTGGCACATCTGGAGATAATGTGTCATTATAGTGAAAAAGTGGAACAATAGGAGAGATATGGCAAAGCAGGCAAACAAAATAGAGGTTCGTCTTAGCGCCCAGGGGCGCGTTGTCATCCCGGCTCCCCTTCGT
>DRJW01000075.1 GCA_011052055.1 Nitrospirota bacterium | reverse complement strand
CAGGGGAGCGCCATACCAGTTCCCGGTGTCCGAGACGCCGTGATAAAACTGGTATGGCGCTCCCCTGGGCGGCTCGGACTGCGCGTAGGGGCCTTTTTTGGATTCGTCGGAGCGGGGCCAGATCATCGCGGCGCTGGGCACGAAAATAGGCGTGGCTCCTTTTAGAGGCGCAGGTATATAAAAAGGAACATAAAGCGCCGGGGCGCTTATCGTATATACCCAGCTCCCGTTAACATTTTGCGCCGGTTGTTTTTTGACCGCCAGCCGCCAGTCGCCAACGTATATGTCGCATGGCGCGGCCACTGGCGTGGACACGTTATACTCTCCACCGGCAGGATATGAGATGACCACGTTGTCTGCGCCATAAGAAGCGTCGAACAGCGCGTCCGGCCCCTCCACTTTTCCTATACGTATAGGCCCGATCAGCGCGACCCCCTCGGTAAGCGCGTCGTTCCCGAAGACAGCAGGTTTCCATTTTCCGATGATCCCGGTGGGCGCCGACCCCCACTGGTTTAATGTGTATTGTCCCAGCAGTAGATCGCCCCAGGAGCATCTTTCGTTATCGTACTCCGCTTCGCGGTTTACAATGTCGACAGAACAGGCTGACGGCGTAATGTCTGAGGAAAGCTCCGGCGTTCCCTCTAAAACCTTCATCAAATCATTCAGGCTCACCCCGGAAGGTTCGGTCAGGCCTGCGCCATTAAGCCACAGGTAAAGCGTTGCGACAGAATCGGCAAGGTCGTACTTTCGAAAATACCAGCTTATGTTGCTCATGCCGACGCCCAGCGCGTTGGTCCTGTTATCGAGCTTCACCGTCATGTCCGAAACCTTGATTTCTGATTCCGCAGGATCGAAAAACCGGTCCACACCGCCCCACTCCATAACAACCGGCGACCAGCTCTGCCCCCACAAACTGATTTTCTGATCGGAAAGGTATAGCGTGGCTCCTGCGCCGCCGGATTTAAGATCCAGTTTAAGGAGCCAGACCGGGTTATTGACGCTGGCCAGAAGGGCTGTGTCCATGGCGGTTGAAAATGTTTTCATGCCACTACCACCATATCCAGAGGCGAAAGGCTCCATCTGCCGTATCCTGCCGGGACAGACTCCACCATACCTGACACGAACCGGACAGTATAAATGACCGCGTCTGTGTCTTTATATTCGAAAGAGGCGCCCATAACCGTGTAAAAAAAACCGGTTCCGTCCTTCGCCGCAAAAGCGTCTCTGTCCGATGTGGACAAAAGCTCGTATTTAATCGATATCAGCCTTTCCTTCACCGGCGACGACTGCCTGATAAAAAGACCGCCGGCTGTCCTTCCATCCGCTGTAAACAGGCGAAATTCAACTCCGCTCCCATCAAGCGTGGGCCATTTGGAAGGAGAGAAGGTTACGGTGGCCGAAGCGAACGCCGGATACGCCATTTCCGGTTTTACCAGGGCCATTATCTCTCCCTCCTTGCGTTTAATGGCCCGAACCTGCCGGATCGGCGCATATATCTGAAAAGCTCAGGCGCCAGGTTTTTACGCAACTGCTCGCGCGTTTGCCCTCTGGAGCCTGGCGATGAGACATTGACTATGTTCAAGTTCTGGATCTGAACAGGAGAGCCGCCGCCATTTTTTGAATATCCGTTGTTTCTATTCTCCCGGTAGGCTCTCGCCTCCTCCGCCCCCAGCACCGCCTCGTCCTTGTGGATCATCGCCAGCATGTCGCGGGGAACCCTCTCCACGCCCACCGCGAACGACGCCTCCGCCTCGAACGATCCGCCGCTTTGGGCCGCGTTTCCGGTATCGTACGCCGTCCGGATCGTCACCCATTTCTCGGACGGAATCGATTCGACCGCCTGGCGGATACGCTCCAACGCGGGGGTTGCGTTATCCACCGCGAAAACCAGGGTTCCGGCCGATTGAGGAATAGCAGATATCTGCGCCGACAACCTGCCTACACTGCGTCCCGCTTCTTGCGCCGATGATTCAACATTGCTAAATAGCGACTCGGCGCTTGCCGCAAACGTATCCATTTGCGCCAGCGCGCTCACCGTCTCCACTACTACGTCAAGTTTTATCTCGCTCATACCATTTCCATCTTTATAAGTTTTTTGCCGAAGATTTCACCTGCGCGCGCTTCGAGATAGCGCACAAGAGACACCATCGTCCTGTCCGGCTTTAGCCCGTAGGCGTCCAGGACACAACTTGCGTCAATGACTCCTCTTACAGCTTTCAAATCACTCCAAAAGCATGCGATCAGACCTGCATATCCGTCCGGCGCCGCTTTAGGGCACACGCCATCCGCGCAGACCGGCCTCGCTCCCTCTTTTTCCTTCAGATCGGCGCATGAGCCGCACGAAAGGGAGGGATAATCGTTTAACGCTTTTAGCCACTCTTTCAATTTTTTTTTACCTCCCTGTCGCGCCACGCCGAAAGAAGCGGCAGATTCATACAGGCGCGCCCTGCGAATTCGACAAATAAATCGTTGGAGAGCGCCACAGCCTCCAGGTTTTTAGCGTTAAACTCCAGATCATCTCCGTTGGATGTAAGCCCTTCCCACCCGGTGACGCACGCCAGCGCAAGAGAGATCCGGTTTGTTTTTTTCGGATGACTTTTTATTGTCCGCAACATCCCGTTTGAGACAAAACGGATACGAACCCTCGCCGTGACAGCAAGGTCATTATCGATAGCCTCTTTTTGCGCGCGCAATAAGACAGCGGACGATTCGTCGTTATTAAGCTTATCTATCCTCTTTTCCAGCAGAGCGCTCACAAGCGCCCATTCCGGCGCGGGCCCGAAGGGAAGCCAGACACCGCCTGTTTTAAGCTCCCGGTCAAACAAATCTCCAAGCTCCATAGGCTCTCCAAAAGAATTTCTTTCCCCTCCTTTCCGAGGAGGGGACAAAGGGGTGGTGTACAATTTTTCTTCCATAACGTTAGGCAAGGTAAGAGGCCGAATTGGCGTTCGTAACTTTGATACGCCACGGGGTCGTGATCGCGCTCATCCCCGAAGGGGGCGACGCTGGAATGGCAGAGGTGAACTGCGCCGACTGTATTAGCCTGCCTCTCGATGAATCGAAAACAGTCATGCTGGTTATCCGGGCGTCGGGTATCTCCAAAGAGAGCTTGCGGTTAAACCCGCTCTCTATCTGCCGCCCCGTAAAAACCAGATCAATTTTCTTGGCCACATCGGCTTTAAAATCGGTGAGCAAGAGAGCGTCGGAATTCGAGGGAAAATTAAGCCGGAGCGTGACAATAGCAGGCCCTGCGTTCACCGGCTCGTCTATCCTGCCGGTTGTGACCTGGCCACGGGTTACTGTGTATTGGCCTGTATACAGCCCCCGCAGGCTCCGCTTGTAGGAAAACTCGATCCTGTTTGGATAAATAACATCGCCCGATCCCAACGCGGCTCCTGAAGCCACATTCATCCGAACCACAGAGTCTGCGAAAAGGAGGCGGTTGCCCGTATCCGGGATGGTCACGTTGGCGAAGGTCGATGTGGTGTTGACGGACGAATCCTCGACAAGATCGAACCCCAAAACCGCAAGCCGCAAATTCATCGCCCTGCCTGCCTCGCCATAGAGTGTAAAACCGGTCGGTTTCAACTCCGATTCGAGCGTATAACTTTTCCTTTTTTCGATGAACGTAGCGTACAACCCGTCCACGCTGTCGGCCGGTGTGATCGTATGGGTGTAGGTAATCGTACCGGAGGCGACAGGCGCCGGAGACGACCCTGCGACAAGGGCAAGGCCTAAAAGGTCGGCGTATCGGGCGTTACTGTCTAGAGCGCCCTCCACTTTTGTGTTCCCTTTATCGGCTCCTGTTAAATGGGGACGGCCAAGCGAGTTGTCTGGTATCGACTCGATTGTGTGGCTCAGCGTCTGGCCGGTAAGCTCTATCCCGCGCCCCGCGCCCGCCTGGGTGGCCGTTCCCCACACCGACGATTTAACCAGCGCGTGTCCGATTTCGGTTCCTGTGTTTATATTGCTCATATTTTATAAAACTCCTTTTCTCTGGTTCCGGCCTGTCATTGCGAGCCTTTAGCCCTGAGTGTTAAGCGAAGGGGCTGGCGCGGCAATCTCTCCCAATCTTTACAAGGAGAAAAACGGCTGGGCCACACCCAAAACGGGGTCGCGTTCAATTTTGTAAAGTCCATTGTTCAGTAAGCGCCCGCGTCCTCTAAAAATGAAGTCTTGTATTCGGCGCTGAAAATCGTCAGCTTGCGGGAGGTTGCGATGATGCTTTCTCTTTCTATTAACAAAGGTGTCACGTCGAGTCCCAGCGTCTTGTTGTTTAGCAGGGCTTTTGTCGTATCCAGCATGGCGTATCCATCCTGCCGCCTTTTGGTCTCCGATCGCAGGTTCGACGAGGCGTGCAACAGGGCAAACCGCAATACCCTGTCGAAAAGCGGCGCCCCCGCCGGAGTGAACGCCGACCCCAGGTAAGTGACAAGAACAGCCGGGCATATGGAGATCAACTGGTTAACCGCGTCCACCGTCTCCTCGAACTGTCCTTCATACGATCCCAGCGTCTTGACAACGCCGCCTTGCGATGTGGCCACGGGCGCCAGCGCCAAGATAATTGCGTCTTCTATCTGTTTTATCGTGTAGTTCATTTATGAAACTCCGGCTATATATTCGACAACCAGACGGGAAAGCTCGGCTGTATCCTCTGGTTGCAACATCAGGAATGGACGCGGCGGAGCGGCGCCCGCGCCATACTGGAGAGGCGCCGCGTATTCGACACCAGCCGTGGCGGTCACCCTGCCGCCGTCTGACCCTACTCTTATCGAATTTAAAAGAGCGCCTGTGCGAATCAGGATGTCGGGCGGATAACCTTCTTTTGTTTTCCTTTTCAGGTAGCCGGGCGACAACGGGGCCCAGGGCGGCCTTCCGCCTGAATAAAAGTTTTCAATTATCGAATCGTAAAGCGGTCCGACGAATGAAAATAAAGCAGGCTCGATATCTTGCAGTCTCTCGCGCTCTTGCTTTAACAGTACGCCGCTTATCGCCGCGTTGATTGTAGCCATTGCTTACATTCCTTTTAAAAGATCGCGGGAAAACCGCCTCTCTTGGGCGGTAAACGTTTGCGGCGACGACAGACCGTCCGCCGAAACAGGCTCTATCACCGCGCCTTCCAGCGTTACCGCGCCCACAGCCACTTTGCCAAGAAACTCGATGGCCTTGCCGCGCGCTTCGCTCCAGACAGGTGAATCGACAGAGCGAAACTTGTGTAAACCGGCGATAGCAAGCGTCGCCGAAATGTCTGTTATCACGTCGGGCGCAGGACTCATGGGAACCTTGTAGACTTTCCCGGTGTACGAATCTATCAGAGCGTCCGCGTCCCGAATCGCCCTGTCTGTTTTGGCGCTGTCTACCACTCCCGAATCTGTCGTGTCGGTAAGCTGAACCAGAACCGCTTCGTCTATCTTTTTCTTTAGATCGTCAAGAACGCTGTATGCCATCTTCTAACTCCATAAGTTTCCGGTTTGTCATTGCGAAGGAGCGATTGCGACTGCGGCAATCTCTTGACTTTTCTCCCGCCCATAACGGGGTGGCTTGCAACTTGAAAATCATTTAACACCCCCTCTGCTCTATCGAGCATCTCCCCCTCGAAAAGGGGGAGATAATATCTCCCCTCCTCACCGAGGAGGGGATTAAGGGGTGGTGTACAAACAGTCATCACAAAAATCAAGCTCCGCCGGTGGATCCGTACATCAGGTGCGGCAGGCCATACCCGACCGCGCCCCGGTAGTCGACGCCGTAGATAAACTCTTTTCGCATAAAAACGTTTTCGTCGTCCGGGTTATCGAGCGATACGAACCTGGGCTCCTGCCGCATCTGCATGATGAAAGGTTTTACCGGCTTTTTAAGGCAGGCCAGAAACCAGTAGGTCGGATCGGCTGAAAGCTCCGGCGCCACCACAATATCCGCCGAGTTTCGCCACACGTTCGAGTCGCCGTTG
>DRJW01000074.1 GCA_011052055.1 Nitrospirota bacterium | reverse complement strand
CCGGGTCGCCTCGAAAGGATTGGGGATTCCTTTAAAAATCCCTTTGCCGTCATGCTGGATGGGGCTTGTCTTTCCGTGCATCAGCCGTTCGGCCTTTACTATTTTACCGCCATACGCCGCAGACATCGCCTGATGCCCCAGGCAGACTCCGAGTATGGGAACTTCGCCGTTGAACGCCTTGATCGTGTCGATCGAAACGCCCGCTTCGTCAGGGGTTTTCGGCCCCGGCGAGATGACAATCCGCTCCGGGCTCATTTCCTTCATCTGGTCGATAGTGATTTTGTCGTTACGTATGACTTCGACATTTTCTCCCAGCTCAATCAGATACTGAGCCAGGTTGTATGTAAACGAGTCGTAATTATCCAACAGCAAAAGCATGGTAAAATCCTGTAACCGGAAAAATAATAGTATAGGCTGTAAACGGCCGGAATGAAAGATAAGGAGAAAGAATGATGAGTGAAAAAAAGCCGCCGCATACGTTCGATCCGGCGAATTGGAAAAAGCTGGAGTCTGCCGAAAGGCGCGCAAAAATGAACCCGGTCAGGCTCGCCGAAGTTATGGGCTTACAAGGGTCGGAGGTTGTCCTGGATATCGGCGTGGGCACAGGTTTTTTCGCCGAGGAGGTCGCGGGCCATTGCCATAGGCTTATCGGGCTGGATCATTCGGAGGATATGCTCAACGTTTTTAGAGGCAAAGAGTCATTCAAAAAACTTGATAACGTAGAGCTTGAAACAAGCAAGGCCGACAATTTGCCGTTTGACGATGACTCTATCGATGTTGTTATGCATGTCAACCTGTTCCACGAGGTCGGCGACGTTGAAAAATTTCATGGCGAGATAAAACGTGTCCTCAAACCGGGAGGCCGTCTTTTTTGCGCCGACTGGCAGGCTGTGAAAACAGAAGGAGGCCCGCCGCTCGATCACAGGGTTTCCAAAGACAAGGCTCTCAAGCTTATAAGCGGAGATGGTTTTGTGGATATAAGGGAACACAATATTTACGCCGAGCAATACGTGATCGAAGCGAAAGTTTAGGTTGAACCTAACTGCCATGTTTTGTAGGGTTTAGCTCCTTCTTCTAGCCATTGTATAGCCTTATCCTTTTCTTGTACTGGATTTATCCATACTATAGATTTCAATTCCCTAAATTTTCCTGCAATTTCTGAAAAATTATTTTTTGCTTTGTCATCAAGTGAAATAACTATTTTATCTGAATTCAAAGCCGCCTCTATCAAGTGCGCGTCTTTTAACATAGCTATTCGCTTACTTTCACTAGATGCATGCTTCTCAATAGTGTCACGCAATTCAGAGTTCATCACTTCTTCGTCATGCCTGAGATCGACTTTTCTTGCTCCCATCATCTTGGATTTCCATTTAATTGAATAGTGTGAATAGTGATCGTTCCATTCTTTATTGCATTCAGAAGTCAAAACTGCTCTATGACAAATAACATAAACTTCCATAAGAAATCTGGAGCAGAAAGACGAAGTTTGATTTGAACCTTTTTTACCACCAGCCGCCTGAAATACAGTAGCATCTATAACCAGAAGCTTAGAATTCCTTTTGATCACTAATTCAACAATCTTTTTTCAGTTGCTTCGATATATTGACTTTCGATACTTAACTCCACTTCACCAAAATCTTCCGGCCAATCTCCAAACGCCCCTGAATCATCCAAATCAGCGGACGATATTTCAGTTGTCCCATCTTTTTTGTTTTGGTTAAACCAGTGAAGTATTGCCTTATCTGATTTTAATTTCCCTTGCGCTACAAGCGTTTGAATGCTTTTTAGAAGCAGGGCGCTATGAGTTTCCACAACAACCCTAACGCCACGGTTAGCCGCATCCACTAAAATTTCGGCCATTTTTATCCGCGCTTTAGGATGCAAATGAATTTCTGGTTGTTCTAAATAAACTAATTGACCCGGTTCAGCTACTAAAAGAGCAACAACGACAGGCAATGTTTGTGAAACACCAAAACCAACATCGGCAATATTAACCATATTACTTAATCCTCTGTGATGCCCCTTGGGAATTCGACTAACTTTTAGCTCTACCGTTGTATCGTCTAAAGCATTAACATTCACTCTTTGCGATAAGCCCAACGTTTTTAAAGCATTTTCCAGTTCGGTTAATTTTTTCTTGTCACTTTCTTTCCAATGGGAAATTATCCCAGCAGTATAACCAGTGAAAATCCCAGGAAAAGCGGGGCCAATCGCCGGTGTCTTTATGTAAGCCCTTTCGGGATTTCCTCTAAGGCCTGGAAGATGAATTAGGTTTGCAATGTAAGACTTAAAATTTTGACTTGGAGATATTAATGGACCGAATGAAAACGCTTTTTTTCCACCTGAAGATAAATCTATACCTAAAAAACATCGATCAAGTGAGACAGTGAGCTCAAATTTATCGCTAATTTCTTTGTCCCTTTTTATGCTGTGAGAAAGATCCTTAAAAAGCCCTTTTATCATGTTGGAAGAGTTATCTAATATTTCTTTATATGTCATTTTTGGCCAAATGGAAGCATTTTGCTTTACATCTTCTGAATTAACATAAGTCATCTTTTCAACATTAAAACCTTTTGTAGGTTTGTTTCTGAAAACAGTCGTGAGCTTAGAAATATTATTTTTCTCAATTTTTACATAGAATTTATTTGAGCATTGAGTAGGTTTAATTTTTGATAAAAGCTCAGTCGCAGATGAAAAATTTACATTAGGGCCATTGAGACGAAGAGCCCCTGGGTCAATAGGAGCTTCAAGTGTTTGTTTAAGCAAAAGCAGAGGTTGCATGATGCTCGATTTGCCTGAGCTATTTGCCCCAGCTAGAATTGTCAAAGGCCTGATTTTAATCGTACATTCTTTTGCAATAGACTTATATCCGCAAACTGATATTGCAGTAATGCCCTGGAGCTCTTTTGTTGCCCTACGCTTCCTTTTAACTTTTTTCTTTGCCATTTTTCAAATGCTGAACATTAAGCATTTTAATTAAATTCGGTTAAATATCAAAATATCATCATGCTCTAGTAAAAGTCATTAATTATTATGCCTTTATATAAAATAAAGCTTAGGATATCCGCTCACTTTGGCCTATTTGGGCTCGACTTATCGAAAGAGAGCTTTGAATTTCGGCCTCCGGTTTTTCCTTGTATGGAATATTTTATCTTTCCGGCTTTATCCTCAAGATTGATATCTTTGTTACCGCCGCTGGACGTGAGGGAGCATTTCATACCTATAAAACCTTGCTCAACGGAATAACGGGTTCCGTTAAAAACGCTCTCATATTCATGAAACACCGTGTAAGGCCCCGGTTTTTTCAGCGACACCTGGGTAGTCCCCGGCATGAGTGTCTGGATGAGCGAGGCGGAAAGAGCGTTGAGGCTTTCATAAAGGAAAAATCCGAATATGCCGCCGCCGAAAATCAATAGCATGGTCGGAGCCATGTAAAGCCATGCGCTTACAGGTTTATCGCTTTCGCTGAATGAATGCTCTTTGGTCATCGTTATCCTTTGCGCGTTTATTAATGCGCTATACTTGTATTTGGAATCTACTTTACGATTACAGATCATGCTCAACAAAGGCCTATTGCTTTTCGCCCTGCTTTTGGCTCTGGCGGCGGTGTCGCTACGGGCCGTTGTAAAGATGGCAGAGCCTAAACTTCTTTTTCATCCCCAGACCGGTCTTGAGCTTAATCCAACATTTTTCGGGCTTAAGTTTGTCGATGTTGTCATCCGCTCCGGTGAATTCGATATTCACGGCTGGTTTTTCCCCGGTGACCGATCCAAAAAATTCGTTATTTTTTATCACGGTAACGCAGGCAACATGTCCGACCGGATCGATTTTATTAAATTCATGAAACCTGCCGGGCTTAATTTTCTTATGATCGACTACCGTGGCTACGGCAGAAGCGAGGGATGGCCGACAATCGATGGAATAGGGGAAGATGCGGTGGCGGCGGTCGACTGGGTGAGTAAAAAACGGAAGGTTCCGCTAAACCGGATTGTGTTGTGGGGCCGGTCTCTTGGAGTGGGCGCGGCCCTGATCGCGGCGGAGCGGTATCCGGGCGTGTCAGGCGTGATACTCGAATCAGGTTTTGTCTCTATGCGCCGGATGGCGTCTGAAATTTATCCTTTCTTGCCGGTGGCTTTCGTAACGGACGGATTCGACAACGGGCGCATAGTGTCCAAAATCAGCGCGCCAAAGCTTTTTATCCATGGAACCCGCGACGAGCTGATACCGTTTCGTCATACCGAGGAGTTGTATTCAAGGGCGTTGGGCCCAAAGCGCATCGTGCCGGTGGTCTCAGGGCACAACGACACCTATATACGCGGAGGATCAAAATATTTGCGGATAGTCGAGGAATGGATATCGGGCCTGTAGCGGCCTGCGGCCTGCGGCCCACGGCCCACGGCCCACGGCTTGTCTGCCGGTAAATTAAAAAAAGAGAGCAGGAGTACTCCTCCGTTTCCTCCCGCTCTCCCGGCCGCCGCGTAAGCTGACGACTCTAAATGCAGATCAGTTAGAACTGATAACCTACAGTAGCTCCGAAAATATTAGTAGATGATTTATATTCGCCGTTCACAGAAGAGAAGGGCGCTCCAACGCTGTTGTCAACATTTCTGGTATCAGATACCAGACGGGCGTAAGCTACGTCAATGGTGAAATTATCAGTCGCCTTGACCCCGATTCCAACCGAAACCAGTTTGCGATCCGCGCCCGGCAGGCGGGGAGTGAGGGTATCGCCTGGAATGGGGCTGGGATCGTTATAGAAGCCGACCCTCAAAGTTGTCCGGCCGTTATATTTATAGTTCGCCCCGATCTTGACGGCCACAGTGTTCCCCCAATCGGTTTTAGTCACGCTGGTTGACGGCAAAAGAGCGGAGCCGCCGGGCGTGACGAGCGGTTTTGCGAATTTGAATTCGAGCTGATCGTAAGAAGACCATCCGGTGTAGTCCACGTCGATCTCCACGGCCAGCCTGTCGCTTACCTGTACGGCGATTCCAAGCTGAAGCATGTCGGGGTAATCAAGCTCCATGCTCGCGGAGGATTTGTAATCGTCTCCGGCTATACCGCGCGCGGCCAGCAAAGGCGAAAGCGCGCCGGGGAAATTGTTGATGGCGATGTCTCCGGTGAATTTCGTTTTGATTCTGGATCTGTAGGAAAGCCCGATTTTAATCTTCGAATTCGGCTTGATAAGTAGCGCGGCGTTATAACCGAAAGCCGCGCCGTCGGCCTTGATGTTTGTGATTCCGTCGGGTACCGACGATCCGACAATGGCGCCGAAAGGATACATCGAGTCGTACCTCACGTCGGAATTCATATAATCCACTCCGACCGCGACGGAGAATTTGTCACCAAATTTTTTCGCCAGATTGACGTTGAGTGTGCTTGTCCTCAGCTCGGTAAGAGTGGCCTCGTATCTGAAAGGCCCGTTCATCGGCCAGTTGGTTCCGGTTCCGAAATTGGAGAAAAGACCCAATCCCAGAGCCATTCCTTTCTCCTTGAAGTTCTTGACGACATAGACGTGCGGGATCGCGAAAGTTTCGTTCGCGGATCTTAAGGAGTATGGCCCTTCGTATTGCGTATTCGAATCGACAAACTGGAATCCGGCCTGGGCGGCGTAGGTTCCGATCTCTGTCATAGCGGCCGGGTTGTAGTAAACCGACGAGGCGTCCGTCACCCCGGCCACTACAGCGTGAGCCTGGCCCTGGGCCGCGTTGCCGGTTTCTTGCAGGCGAAAACCTGCGGCCCAACCTAGTGTGGGGGCAAGCGCTAAAGATAGGGCCAGCGCCGTGACTATTATTTTTTTCATTTTAAATCCTCGTGTTCGGATTGCTGTTATTTATTCCCGCAAACGGCTTGATGATAACAATATTTACCAATTTTACGGTAAGGAGTCAATATAATCCAGACTTAACGCCATTGACAATCAATTGCCTTCACCAGACAATAGCCAGATTATGACCGCGCCAATGCTTGAAGTGTCCGGCCTGCGAAAACATTTTCCAATTTACGCCGGTGTTTTGTCCAGGGAAGTCGGGAGCGTTCACGCTGTCAACGACATAAGTTTCACAATAGCCCAGAAGGGGGTTTTCGG
>DRJW01000073.1 GCA_011052055.1 Nitrospirota bacterium | reverse complement strand
GCGAAACGGGCGTTCAAAAGGGCGGTTCAGATCGATCCTGAAACTCCAAACGCGGCTCAAGCGCTGGAGAGAATGGAGAAGCGGAGCGACTGATCGTTTTTGTGAGCGGATACCTATTTTTAATAAAAATTTAAAAATATTAAAAATAGTTGAACGTAAAAATCAAATCTGCTATGTTTGATACCGTGGCGTAGGTTTGATTAAATTGTTATTTGGCTAGGGGGCTCAAAATGAACAAAATTAAAAACCGTGGTAATCTTTATCTTCTCGCGATTTGCCTGACAGTAGCGATCAGTTTTCCCTTTCTTTTGACAAACTGCGGTGGCTCATCTAGTTCTACAAAGGCTTCCACGGCTGGGAAATCCAGGTATCTTTATGTCGCCGCGCTCAGCGGCGCTTCGAACGCGCTTTTAAAAATCGATACCGCAACTAACACGCAGGTAGGCGTTCAGGAAATCGGGTTCACTCCTACTTTTCCCGCAAATCAGATTAATGGTGGAACTGTATTCTGGGGTACCCAGGGATCCAGTCTTTACGGGTTCGACGTGGCGGCCGGCGCATCCAGGCTCCGCACTGTGTGGGAGCGAAATCTGGTACTTAAAATGTTAGCCGAAGCTTACAATTATGTTGCGCCTCCCACGGCAGACGCCTTTACAGTAGAAAATATCCCTTCTTGCGGAATCCCTGAAAGCGGCCCGGATTTGGCTACTTTAAGGGCCGCCGTAGCAACCGGTGTCGCCCATGCCGGTGGTGGGTCGTGGACTGCTGTAAGCAGTGATGGCGCTACTATACTGGTGGCTTCCAGAGTGGACAAAGCTTCAGAAAACGGCTTGTATCAAGCGTATGATACATCAGGCAATATCAAATATACTTTAGACCCGGTAACCGGTGAGACAAAAAACTCCGCCGGTTCAACCATTAATACCGCTTCTACTAAATATTCAGGTTATGGCGGCTCTATGCCGGGTAGCAATCCTGGCCTTGGAAAAGAGAAGGCCCGCGCCGGGTCTTGTGATATTTCCATTGTAAGCACAGGTGGCGCAGAATACGGCTGGGGCGTCGATGTGAACGGCGATACATTAACTGGATTTAATGTCTCTACCGGTTCTATGGTGGCGCAGGGTGTCTATATGCCTCTGGGGCCTGGCGAAATGTCGGCCGGCTTTGTTGGTCCATTCATGGAGACAGCCGGAAAAGCGGCCAACGGCATGTCAATAGCCACCACTGAAAACCTGAAAGGGTCCAACAGCGGTGGAAGCGAATCTATCTGGAACCTTTCCACTCCTGGGTCACCTGTAGAACTGGTCAGGATTTATGACAGCTTCGCAGGCTGGAATTTTAAAAGCGGCTCATTGGCGAACTACACGAATGTCACTTCCAAATACTCAAGCAAGCTTAAAGGAGCGGTCTCTACCACAATTTACGAATGGGCCTCGCCCGGCGCGGGTTATCCTCGCTTTATAGTAGATGGGGCCGCCAGCGGTGTGACTAGCGAGATTGAGCCGAATGGCAAATTCGCGTATATCTTCGCCGGAGGAAGTGTGCCTGTTATCGATCTTAGCGGCGACGCTCCATGGGTCGTATCCAACACCATCAAGCTATCGACTGGTGGGGCCATTGTCGGAGCGTTCAGCGCCGATGGCTCCAAATGTTATGTCTCCACAGGAGGAGGCAACGCTGGATCATTACCGGTCATAGACACTTCTACTCACACCATGACAGACCTGATCCCGATAACCGGGCAGGCCAGAGGAATGGCGATGATGTAGTAATCCGGCATTTAGTGGGAGAAACGAATTCAACTAAAGCGGGCCGTCTTTTTGAGGCGGCCTACTTTTTATTCACTTTCAATGGGGGGCCACGCCATGGTGCGGTGTTTTGCGCTAATTATCTCTCTGGTTTTCATTGTATCTAGCGGCTTATCTTACGCTGGCGATAAGATAAGCTACTCTCCTGAATACATGAAGCAGGTTCACCAGACGTTTGAGAAGTACGGATGTGTTAGTTGCCACGACATAAGCGGCGCCGGGATGGAGTTTAGCAAGAGTGGGAAAACGGCCGCCAATAAAGGGTATGGTTGCATTGGACTTCAGACGATCATCATAACGGCCGGAGCAAAAAATATGGACGGGCCAGGAATCAGTACGGCGAAAAAGGCTTTTCATGGTCAGCGGTGCGACGAGTGTCACGATATCAGCGGCAAAGGGAAGGAAGGGAAAAACCTTACAGATATTGGCGTTGATATATACGGTAAGAAACTAGGTTGTGTCAGTATGTATACTGCGATAACCGCAGAGAAAAGCAAGAAATAGGGTGAACCCTGCAATCTAACGAGGCGGCGCCGGTCACGATCTACGAGTGGGTTTTTCTCATGATCCATGGACGGGCCGGAGGAATGGCTACAAATCGGGTTGCCGGTCAGTCATAAAGACGCGCTACCTCGGCCAGTTTCCTGCCTTGCGCGCTTTTTTGTAACGAGCCTTATCATCACTAGCAAGACAAACGGCCCGTATTCAAATGTTCTAATCAAACCGTACAACTCCATTTGCGGCTCCACCATGAACAAGTATGACAGAGGCGCCGCTATGGTAAGCCAAAGCCATCCTGAATTGCCGTAGATGCATAAAAAGGGGGCCATCCATAGCAGGTACCAGGGGTGGACTGTGGTTGAAAGAAGAAGCATGGCGCCGGTAAGGAGATAGACGGTAAAAACAGCTGGAGTTTTTAAAAAACAGGTTATGGCGTATATCGTAAGGAACAGGCCGACGCAAATCGCCTTGGCGATCCCCCCAGAGCCGGTGGCCCATAAAAGCGCTCCGTAAACAGAGTCGTTATACCGCCAGGAGGAGGCGACCTCACTTACCGCAAGAAAATGGTCTTCAATGGTTGGTAGCAGGGGAGCGTAAAACAGGGTTACCACGGTAAATACGATGGCCCACTCTAAAACTCCAAACCGGCGGATGACAGAAGGGGCAAGTATCACGGCGAAATATTTAGAGAGTAGCGCCATCGCCATCGCCAACGAAGCGGATATCCGTTTTTTCATCGAAAGCAGAGTGATGGTGAGTATCAGGAAAAATATCGCCAGTGAATCCGCATGACCGCTTCCCGATACTTCAAACACAACAAGAGGGCTCCAGGCGTACGCGATTACGGCAATAGAAGGCCGCTTCATGATTTTCAAAAGTTGAATTAGAACCAGAGCTGTGAGAAGGTCGAAAATAACAAAAGGAGCCTTCATCACAACGACAGGTGGAGCAAAACCGGCGGCAGAGGCGAAGATCAGCTCGGTAAGCGGGGAATAAGGGGAGCCGATAGTTTTGTGGTTAATCAAAGGATAAAACCTGTCTCGCAAGCCTGCCAGAGATGCAGAGCCTGGCGGATAGCGGTATGGACTTATTCCGTTTAATATCACTTTGCCGTCCCAGACATACCGGTAGATATCGCCGGAGAGAGTTGGCGTCACGTTAAGGAGGGTAAGACGGAATATAACCGCAAAGCCTAAAACAACCCATAGCGCACTGCGGTTCTCTTTTTTTGCGTATCCGGGCTTAAAAAGCAAGTAAACGGAAGTTACATAAATGGTAACGAGAGCGAAATGGATCGTAAGATATTCGAAAGGTGATTCAAGTAGGTTTTCAACACGACTGGCGATGATATAAAGCGCCTCTGACAACGCGCCGGCCAAAATTATCCAGCATAAGGGCAGTGGCGCGCCTCCATTTGGCGGATCGCCACCCAAGCTGGAGTTCACTAGGGCGTGATTGCGCATGACGCTCTAAATCCGACCAGGCGCGTAGTAAACTTTGCTAAAAAGCGTAGATGACCGCCAGGGACAGATTGCTACCGCCCGCGGTTCTTTTCCCATAAACATTTGGCGTATATGTAAACTCACCGAACCAAAAGGATGAGAACCTGAATCCGGCGGTCAGCTCCAGTTTGGCCAGATCGTATTCAATGGTGGCCACAGGGTTACCTGCAAAGTCAACCACATCGCCGCCGTTGTTCACACTCTTGGTTCCGTCCAGCTTGGTTCTCAGGTATACAGACTTTGTCAAGTCGCCTCCAAGCTCTATAAGATATTTATATTCATCCGAAGGCGCGTCGGCGCGGTATCGATAACCGATCTCCAGTCCGAAATACATCGGCAAAGGGTACAAAGACTTGCCAAAAAGCAGGCGGAACTCAACATCCGTTTGTCCGTTACCAAGAGGCATAGCCACGTTTTTGTCATAAGCGGAGGGAATTTTGACAAGCCCCTGCGCCGACAGGATGAATGATTTGTTGAGGAGCCTGTATCTGACACCCAGATCGATATCTCCAATACCGTTGGTTTTGTTTATTATAGAGTCATCTTCGTATTTAATCTGTTTATATGGGACGGAGGTGAACAGAGTGATATTGTCTTTAAGCCCATACTCCTCGTAATAGACCAGGTTCGTATCGGTGAATTCGCCGTTATTGGACATCGGCTCTTTATCGCCATTTTTGTTAAAATTTTCTGTGGTAGAAAAAGAATTTACATACACCTTGTTATACATGCCGCCTTTTTTAACGGTCCAGGCGCCGGCGAAAACGGTTTGCGGCCATAAAGCGGCGGATAGAACCGCAAATAGCCCAAAAGTGGCGATCAGTCTCATTATCATGCCTCCTGTTAAAATAAGTTGTTCATATTGTATTGCTGTCTTCTTCAATGTCTATGTCATGCAGTCCACACCCTCGTCTGGTGGCAAAAACCCGCCCGGCTGTCTGGAACAGGGAGATAGCGGGAACGCAAGAAAAACCGAAAATAAAAAGAAGGAGGAATGGTATGGATAAATACATTTTCAGTTCTATGGCGAGTTTTAGAGAAAAAAGGAAATATAGCGCCATTGCGATCTCTATGATGGTAGTGTAATTGAATTCACCCCTGTATATTTTTCCCTGCCATATATCACCTTTATTTTGAATAGCGAATTTCGGTGTTCTCTTAAACTCGGAATCGCTTCCAACAAGGGCTTCAATAACTGCGCGCGCGTTGTTTATCGCGATTCCAATTCCCAGCCCCATGAGCAGTGGAATGCGGATGATTTTGGATAGCCATGAGCCCCTGGCGTCTTTTTGAGCCATTGAATAGAACATGACAATTGATAACGTGGCCATAAACAGCAATGGCATATCAAAAAACATCGTATCAATCCAGCCATTGCCGAACCTGATAATCATTGAGGGAAACATCAGGGCCGCCACTATTATCATGAAAAGGTAAGCGGAATTGTTAGTAAGATGAAAAACGGACTCTACCTTGACTTTCCAGGGTATCGGGCTTCTCAATATGGTTGGAAGGAGTTTAATGGCTGTTTGAATAGAGCCTTTGGCCCATCTATGCTGTTGCGATTTGAAAGCGTTCATTTCCACCGGTAACTCGGATAGGACAGGAAAATCTTTCAGGTATATGAATTTCCATCCCTTTAACTGTACCCGGTAACTGATGTCCATATCCTCCGTCAGTGTGTCATATTGCCAGGAGCCGCCATCGATAAGCGCTTGTTTTCTCCATACACCGGCGGTTCCGTTAAAATTGAAAAACCGTCCCGACCTGCTCCTCGCCGTGTGCTCAATCACAAAATGCCCGTCAAGCAATAGCGATTGAACACCTGTGAATAATGAAAAATCGCGGTTAATATGGTCCCAGCGAGT
>DRJW01000072.1 GCA_011052055.1 Nitrospirota bacterium | reverse complement strand
TTTAGGGAACCTCTAATAATCCATTTCTGCTACAATCGGCTGTAAAAGGCGCCATGCTTCGTTGCCGAGTCAAATTCGTTGACGAGTCAAAATCGTTGACGAGTCAAAATCGTCCTCAGCGTAGTCATTGCTACGCTTGCGGGTTTTTTTGTCTCGCCGCCTTGCCTGACGGCTTTTCGCTCGATTTCGCGACGAAAGCAATTATTAGAGGCTCCCTTTACAATTAACGATCATTTTATTTTTGTTGGAAAATCATTGATTAAAAGCAAAAACATCGCCCTCGTAGGCGCGGGCTTCATGGGCTCTGCGCTTATTCGAGGGCTGGTGAACTCGAAAACAGCTAGCCCGGAGCGCATATTCGCGTTCGACAGCGATCAGGAGACGTTGGAAGCCTTATCTGGTCAGCTTGGCGTCAAGGCGGCGGGCGATAACGAGGAGGCTGTCAAAAACGCCGATATCGTAATACTGGCGGTCAAGCCGCAAATAGTGGCGGACGTGGCCCGAAGCTTTAGCGGAGAAATCGACGGCGAAAAGCTGGTGATTTCCATTGCCGCAGGCGTGACCATCAAGTCGCTTGAGGCGATGTTTAAGCCAGGGTCGAGAATAATCCGCGCCATGCCCAATATGCCGGCTATGGTGGGTGAGGCGGCCACGGCCATATGCGCGGGCACAGCGGTGGAAAAAGAGGACATCGGGATAGCGCGCCAGATTTTCGACGCCGTTGGAAAAACCGTTGTTGTGGACGAGTCGGCTATGGACGCTGTGACCGGTCTGTCCGGTTCGGGCCCCGCATACGTGTTCACGTTTCTAGAAGCGCTGACCGAGGCCGGGTTAAGTTGCGGCCTCAGCCGGGAAGTGTCGGAGAAGCTGGCTGGTCAGACACTTTATGGAGCGGCCAGGCTGGCGATGGAGACAGGCGCCTCTCCGGCCAAGTTAAGGGAGCGGATCACGTCGCCGGGGGGGACTACCCTGGCGGGGCTTGCTTCGTTAAAGAGCGAGGGGTTTAGCGATATAGTCCAAAACGCCGTTAAAGCCGCCATGAAAAGATCGAAAGAGCTTGGGAGTTAATATCAACTTTAGGATATATATAAATGTTCGTATTTGGAAATTTTCTTATCGCCTTTGCAAAGGTTCTTAACATCGCGCTTACTCTTTATCTATGGGTTGTGATTATCCGCGCCCTGATCTCCTGGGTGAGCCCCGACCCGTACAATCCGGTTGTGGTTCTCCTAAGGCAAATGACGGACCCTGTCTTGCGGCCTATCCAAAGGGCGATACCGCCCACAGCCGGAATAGATTTCTCGCCGATAATCCTGATAATGAGCATTTATTTTCTCCAGTATTTTCTTGTGAACACCCTCATACAGATCGGGCGCTCGCTTCACGGAGCGGTGATGTGAGCGGTAGATTGACATCACAGCCGGAGATGGGAAAAACGGCGGTAAAACAGGGCGCCAAAGGAGCGCATGTTTCGGTAATAGTGTCGCCTCGCGCCTCAAAGAGCGAAGTGATGGGTGTTTATGACGGCGCTCTAAAAGTAAGAATAACAGCGGCGCCGGTGGACGGGGCGGCCAACGAAAAGTTGATACTGACGCTGGCCAGATTTTTCGGCGCGCCAAAATCGTCCGTATCTATCTTAAGGGGTGAGGCGTCCAGAAGGAAAACCGTTTATATCGAGGGAATCAGCGCGGCGAAAGC
>DRJW01000071.1 GCA_011052055.1 Nitrospirota bacterium | reverse complement strand
AGTCCCCCGCCACAAATAAAATAGTCAGCGAAGCGAGGAACGTAAGTTTAAACAGATTCTGGCGCTCCAGCGCGAATATGGAGTTTATCCATAAGCGGCGCCTGGCTCTCTGCAGGATAACAAGGTCTTGGAACAACAACAAAAGCATAGCTCCAGATAAAATCGCGGCTTTTCGCTTAAACTTTAAAAGGAGTCTATTGTCTCATTAAACCGTGACCGGGTAAAATCAGATTGATACGCAGGCTAATTCAATTTATCATGGAAAGTTTGATGAAAGGTAATTAATGCTCGGTTACATAGTAAGAGGCATTTTCGGCTCCAGAAACGACCGGGAGCTTAAAAGGCTCCAGGCCTACGTAGAAGCCACCAATGCGCTTGAAACGGAAATACGGCAACTAGATGACGCCCGGTTGCGCGGCAAAACCGCCGAGTTTAAGCAACGTGTGGAAAATGGAGAGTCGCTGGATGACCTTCTGCCGGAAGCTTTTGCGGTAACGCGGGAAGCCTCGCTAAGGACGCTGAATATGAGGCATTTCGATGTCCAGATCATAGGCGGCGTGGCCCTTCACGAAGGCAAGATAACAGAGATGAAAACCGGCGAGGGAAAAACCCTTGTGGCCACGCTCCCCCTCTACCTTAACTCCCTTGCAGGCAGAGGCGCGCACCTGGTAACAGTAAACGACTACCTCGCCCGCCGCGACTCGGAATGGATGGGCTCTATCTTCCAGTTTCTGGGACTTAGCGTCGGTGTGGTCCAGCACGGAATATCGGATCAAGAGCGCGCCGAGGCGTATAACTCCGATATCACCTATGGCACCAACAACGAATTCGGGTTCGATTACCTGCGCGATAATATGAAATTTTCGCTGGACGAGTGCGTTCAGCGTGAAATGAATTTCGCCATCGTTGACGAGGTTGACTCGATCCTGATCGATGAAGCCAGAACGCCTTTAATTATTTCAGGGCAGGCCGAAGACTCGACCGACAAGTACTACACCATAAACCGCATAACCCCGCAACTTCTTAAAAAAGACGTTTTTTACACGGTGGACGAGAAAGCCAAAGCGGTGATGCTCACCGAAGAGGGGATCGCGGTGGCCGAAAAAGCCCTCAGCGTAGACAACCTGTACGATCCAGAGAATATTGAAATTCTGCATCACGTTCAACAGGCGTTGCGGGCGCACACCTTGTTCGGCCTCGATGTGGATTACATGATAAAAGACAAGCAGGTGGTCATCGTGGACGAGTTTACGGGGCGGCTTATGCCGGGCAGACGCTGGTCCGACGGCTTGCACCAGGCGATAGAGGCGAAAGAGGGCGTAAAAATAGAGAACGAAAACCAGACTCTCGCCACCATTACTTTCCAAAACTACTTCAGGCTTTACGACAAGCTGGCCGGAATGACCGGAACGGCGGATACCGAAGCGGCCGAGTTCTCCAATACTTACAACATGGAGGTTCTGGCCATCCCGCCCAACATGGAGATGATCCGCAAAGATCACTCTGACGTCATATACCGGACGCAAAAGGAAAAATTCAACGCGATCATAGACGACGTATGCGAAAAACACGCGACAGGCCAGCCGACGCTCGTCGGAACCATCTCGATTGAAAAGTCAGAGCTGTTGTCGGGGCTTCTGAAGCGCCGGGGCGTCAAGCACAACGTATTGAACGCGAAGCATCATGAAAAAGAGGCGGAGATAGTCGCCCAGGCGGGGCGTAAAGGGGCCGTCACCATCGCCACCAATATGGCCGGGCGGGGCACCGATATCATTCTGGGTGGTAATCCTGAGATGCTCGCTTTTTCGCGCGGCGTAGACACGGACGACGACGAGTATGAGGAGACTCTTGGAGAGTTGAAAGTGATCTGCGCGGGTGAAAAAGAGGAGGTCATAAAGGCTGGTGGACTGCATATTATAGGAACCGAGCGTCACGAGTCGCGCCGTATCGACAACCAGCTTCGGGGCCGGTCGGGCCGCCAGGGAGACCCCGGCTCTTCGCGGTTTTTCCTCTCGCTCGAAGACGACCTGCTAAGGATTTTCGGCTCTGACAGGATATCGGGCCTCATGGAAAAACTGGGGATGGAGGAGGGAGAGCCGATAGAGGCCAAGCTTGTCACCAAAGCCATAGAAAACGCCCAGAAAAAGGTCGAAGGGCACAACTTCGATATCCGCAAACACTTGCTCGAATACGATGACGTTATGAACAAGCAGCGCGAAGTCATATATGAGCAACGCAAGATGATCCTCGCCGGCGCCGATTTGCACGAGACAATTATCGATATGGCCGTCGAGGTGCTGGCCATCGATATGGACGAATATACGCCGGAAAGCAAGACGCCGGAGGAATGGGACATTCCCGGCCTGCATGACGCTTTAAAGCGCCATTTTCTTTTGGATGTGGAGGTGGATGAAAATAATAACATCACAATCGGCTCCGACCGGCTAGGCTTCGACACCGTCATGTTCGACCAGTTGCAAGAGAGGCTTGAGCAGGAGGTAAAAGCGGGGATCGAGCGCAAAAAAGAGATCGTCGGCTCCGAGCAGTGGCATGAGATTGAAAAGTACATAACCCTGAACATCGTGGACAGTAACTGGAAAGACCATCTTCTTTCCATGGATCATCTCAAAGAGGGGATCGGCCT
>DRJW01000070.1 GCA_011052055.1 Nitrospirota bacterium | reverse complement strand
TCGTGTGGTCTGACAGAAAAAGATTACATACTATACAAATAGAGCCACAAATAGCCGTAGGTGTTGTTGTAACGCTCATAGGTAGCATGGCGCTATATGTGGGGCAGATCAGTAATGTCGTTATTGTTGAGTTATTTTCGTTAACTATTATTATTCCGGGGCTAATATTACTGATCTTTGGTTGGAAGATGCTAAAAGCGCTGTGGCTACCACTAATTTACCTCATCTTTATGTTTCCAATTGCCGATGGATTCGACGAAATTCATTGGCCGTTTCAATTACTCTCAGCGAACATAGGCGCAACTTTCTTGAAATTCCTGGATATACCGGTATTTCAGAATGCCCAATATCTTGAATTACCCAATATTAGATTGGAAGTCGCGATCGCTTGTAGCGGTCTTAATTATCTGGTCGTCGTATTTGCCATTGGCATTCCTTTGGCGGTATTTTATTTGGAAATATGGTGGACAAAAATATTATTTCTTATATACGCATTATTCATAGGAATATTGGGTAATAGCTTACGCGTAACGGTTATTGCCCTTTGGTCATATTACTACGGAGGGCCTTTGCATGGCCCCTTGCATATATTTCAAGGATGGTTTGTCTATGTAATCGGATTTTTTTTCCTATATCTAGGCATACTGATCCTGAATTATGTAACTAACAAGGTTGTTAAACCTGACGTTGGGCATGATACTAAGGTTGATCTGAAAACTGTTGGAAACTCAAAAAACATAGCCAAAGCAATATACGTCTCAATATTTGCGTTATTATGTATAGGTGGTTATCAATATAGCCACACAATTATTCCCAAACCTTTAAAGGTGGAATTAAATAAATTTCCGTTCGACCTGGGTGGGTGGAGTGGTGAGGAGATAATTAATGTGGAGAGAATTCCATACAGGGCTAGTGGCGCTGATTCGGAATTGGCCAGGGTATATAGGAATGCCTCTGGTGAAGAGATATTTCTTTATATTGGATATTACCAAGATCAAAAACAAGGTAAAGAATTAGTTAATTACAAGTTACGCAAGCTTAATAAAATCTCAAAAGTTGTATCCTTAAGAGTGTCTTCGGATATGAATTTAAAAACAATTCAGACAATATTTGGGCGGGGCTCAAACAAATATACTGGATTATATTGGTATGATATAAATGGATTGGATGTTACAAGTAAATACAAAGCAAAGATGATAGCGGCATATAATGGAATAGTAGCCAGAAATATGAGTGGCTCATTTATACTTATATATAGAAAATCCAACAACGCTACACCTGTCATTAATGATGCGCCTTATTTAAATAAGTTTGCCTCGAAAGTATACCAAGAATTGAAAAACTATTTGTAATGATACTGATAGATCAGTTCCTGCCCTGGCTACGGCTAAATTGAGTCATGGTGGTACAAATTGCATGCTTCTTGTTCACTATACCTGCCGCGCTTATAACCGGTTACTATCTCATGTTGGCGATTTACGCATTAGCAAGAAAAAAAAATCCTCCAGAAACATATCAAAATCCTTCTTCAAATATAGCGATAGTTATTCCCGCTCATAATGAAGAGAGAACTATAGTAAAAACATTGCTCTCATGTAAAAAACTTGACTATCCAAATGATATTTACAAAGTATATGTTATCGCCGATAATTGTTCCGACCGAACGGCCGAAATTGTTAAAGAAAACAATGTAGTATGCTATGAAAGAAGTGATAATCAAAATAGGGGTAAGGGGTATGCGCTTCAATGGGCAATAGATAAAATCCTGCCTGAGGGGTACGATGCAATATTGATCCTTGACGCCGATTGTGAGCTTGACCCGCGCGCGCTAAAAGTATTTGATGGATATTTACGGTGTGGCGCAGTGGTTATGCAGGCAAAGTACGTTGCCACTAACCAGGATGAGAGCCCAATCAGCTACGCTACAGCTGTTGGAAATCTAATTGAAAACGAATTGTTCTATTCTCCAAAATCAAAATTGGGACTTGCCGTATTTCTCCAGGGAACTGGGATGATGTTTGCCGCAAAAATACTTGAAAGATATCCATGGCGCGCGTTCTCTGTTGTTGAAGACGTCGAATATACGTTTGAGCTGTTACGAAATGATATTGATGTCAAGTTTGTGGAGGAAGTTAAAGTAATGTCTGAATTTCCGGCAGGCGCCGATCAGTTGAGTGTGCAAAGAGAGAGATGGGCGGGTGGAAACCTGGAGTTTGGGAGAAGTCACGCGATAAAGCTCATGTGGGAAGGCTTTCTATCGAAGCGCATTAAGTTGATCGACGCAGGCTGGACATTATTGGTCTTAAGCCGACCCCTTGTCTTACTGAATTTATCTATCGTTGTGGCGTTGGGCTGTTTGTCTATGATTGTTTCGCCAGGGTTTATCTCACTTATTCTGTTTACTACCGGGATATGCCTTTCGCTAATAATGAGCATATATTTTTTGATAGGTATATTACTCTTAGGGCTAACGGCTAAACGCTTCAAACTGCTACTGTTTACACCGATTGTTATAGTTCGGCTCACAATCATTGCAGTGTTGGGCGCTTTAGGGGGGGGCAAAAAGGAATGGGCGCGTACTCCAAGAGCGTAAATTGATGGTAGCGTCCAAAAGATCAATCGCCCACTTGATCGCAACTAATTTCTATGGCGGTCCTGAAAAGCAGATCGTGGAGCATATAAAAAGGGTGGACCGGGAAAAATACAATCTTATTTTAATCTCGTATATTGATAATGGAGCGTCGAACGAAATAATACAGAAAGCTGAGAATGAGGGCATTAGATATCGTACTGTCCCGATGTCGGCGCCCTGGGATATTAGAGCCCAATGGAAACTGAGCAAAATACTTAGGGAAGAGAACATTGATCTGTTGTGCGCCCACGGATATAAAGCCACCGTCATGGGCTGGTGGGTCAAATTCAGGCTTGGGATACCTGTTATTGGATTTTCAAGGGGATATACGGCGGAAGATAAAAAGGTGGCCTTTTATGAATGGCTGGATCGATGCGCGCTGAGAAGATTGAGTGGAGTCATATGCGTATCCGAGGGGCAGAGGAGACGCCTGAAAACTTACGGAATTACGCCAAAACGAAGTTGGGTGGCGCACAACTCCATTTCTGTAGATGCGATGAAGAAAAAGCAGAATGGCGCTCTTCGCAATTCGGTATTTAAAAGGCTTGGCGTTTCTGAAAATGAGAAGATGATTGTCGCCGCCGGAAGACTGAGCCCTGAAAAGGGACATAAATATCTTGTCGACGCGGTTCATAAGATGCGTGAGTCATCCTTTGAAGTATCTATTGTTGTTTGCGGCGAGGGAGTATGCGAGTCCGATTTGAAGCGGCGCGCGCGAAAACTGGGTGTATATGATAAATTCCGGTTCGTTGGTTTCAGGCGCGATATTAATGACATCTTCAACGCCATGGATCTGTTGGTACTGCCTTCCTTGACAGAAGGACTTCCAAATGTTGTGCTTGAGGCTTTTGCATGTAAGAAGCCAGTTGTCGCCACTGATGTAGGGGGAGTTCCAGAAGTTGTGGAAGATGGTGTTAACGGTTTTCTGGTTCCACCTGAACGTCCGGATCTCATGGCGGAGGCGATGGCCAAAATTCTAGGCTCAGCCGATGAAGCGCGCCGAATGGGGGAAGCAGGATATGACACTGTCAAGTCAAATTTTAATTTTCAAAATCAAGCAAAAAAGCTGGAAAAGATATATGAAGAAGTCCTTGCTTCATAGGTTGGTGGGGTTGGTGGATGAATAAGTCTGAGCTACCTTTCATAACCATTTCGATGCCGGTGCGCAATGAGGGGAAATATATCGCAGTTACAATAATGGAGCTTTTGAAGCAGGATTATCCAGATGATCGATTCGAAATTATAGTCGCCGACGGGATGTCGGATGATAATACAAAAGAAATCATCATGCGTATCGCGAGTGAGAACCCTCAAGTTATCTATACGCATAATAAAAAACGTTTATCCAGCTCTGGAAGGAACATAGGTTTTAAACAAGGCAGAGGTGATTTATTTTTGGTTGTCGACGGGCATTGCGCCATTAGAAATAATAATATGTTGAAAAATCTAGTCGCCTGTTTTGAAAAAAGCAAAGCGGAATGTCTGGGAAGACCGCAACCATTTTTAATGCCGAAGGAATTGACTACACAGCGGGCGATTGCGATGGCGCGTAAATCAAAGATAGGACACAGTAACAATTCATACATACACACTCAACAAGAGGGCTATGTCAGCCCCATAAGTGTGGGATGCGCTTACAAAAAGGAAGTATTTGAAAAAATTGGTTATGTAGACGAATCGTTCGATGCGTGCGAAGATGTTGAGTTTAATCACAGGATTGAAAAAGCCGGATTAAAAGCATACCTTTGCCCTAAGATAGCAATATATTATTATGCGAGAGATTCTTATATATCTCTATTTAAGCAACAAGCAAGATATGGCAGGGGGAGAGCAAGATATATAAGAAAGCACCCTGAAGGATTTACAATAGAAACGGTGGCGCCTGGGGTGATCGTACTATACTTTACAACTATTCCATTCATATCGCTGTATTTCAGTAATCATCTTATGATGATTATCGCATATGCGTCATTTGCCATATTGTACCTGATTATTCTAACTACTATCGGCATTGCGGAAGCAAAAAATAATTTGAAATTAGGTATGCAAATCGCTTTGGCGCTATTGGTGACTCATATCGCTTTTGGGTGGGGGTTTTTGAGAACGGTGTTTCTGCCGAAGACTATGCTTAATCAAAGTAAAGCCAGATAATTATTTTCCTGCATGGCGCTAATCCGCATGTTGATATAATATTAGAAGCGCTATTTTAAAGCTTCTCAGGAGATTGGGTAACAAGATGAACTGTGGAAAAAATTTACGAAGCAAGCCGGAAACATGGGGAAACGCTCGGTTCTGAATGTTTTTTAGAGGTTATCCAGAGTTATGTTGAAGTTTTGCTTATGGAGCTATTTGGCGGGGCGTTACAATGCTTCCTAATTATCTTGTAATCGGCGGCGCGCGATGCGCCACAACTTGGGCGCACAATTGTTTATCCGAGCATCCTGAAATATTTACTCCGAAAGTCAAGGAGCTTAATTTTTTCAACACAAATTATGATAAAGGAATTGAATATTACGAAAAATATTTTGATGACGCTTCGAACGGGAGCTTTAGAGCCGTTGGAGAAGCGTCTCCAACATATCTGCCTCATGCAGAATGTCCGGAAAGAATCGCCCGGTATTCACCTAATGTTAAACTGATAGTTATTCTAAGAAATCCTATAGAAAGAGCTTTTTCACATTATTTAATATTCAAGCACAAACATGAGGAGAGTTCGTTTGAAGAAGCGATCGAGAAAAGGCCGCAATTGTTAAGTGATGGTTTATATAGTGATCATCTCCTGCGGTACTATAAATACTTTAGCAAAGATCAACTTCTTCTGTTATTTTTTGATGATATTGAGAAAGACCCTGTAGAGTTTATTCAACGAGTGTACCGTTTTCTTGACGTGAACGACCATTTCCTACCCCGCGATTTAGAAAATCAAGTTAATATGGTTTTCTATCCAGGTTTTCAAAATTTAATACGCTGGATGCGGCTCGGTTTTATTATCGAGTTAGTGAAGATGACTCCATTAGATGGTCTCATCCGGCGCCTGAGCCAAAGCAAGAAGCTCAAAAGCTATCCTGCCATCAAACCTGAGACAAGAGAAAAACTTGTACAATATTTCACTATTCCGAATAAAAAACTTTCAAGATTAACTGAACGTGACTTAAGTCACTGGATTTGAAGAGCTCCTCAAATTGCATTCAAAATTAGCAGGGGCTTCTAGCAGGCCCATCGAGCGAACCTTGGATCCAACCCTGTGAAATAGCGACCAACGAAGTAAATACTTGAAAGCTCCAAATTGAGATGAATATAGGAAAACAGACGCTGAAAAGGCTTGTTCTGATTATAGCTGAAATAATTGTCAGCCCTCTGACGCTTCTTGACAGGTTGGGCCAGATATTAGGGGCTGACCATATTTTCAGCACCATAGGAACCGCGCTCAGCCTGATACCAGG
>DRJW01000069.1 GCA_011052055.1 Nitrospirota bacterium | reverse complement strand
GGAGGAGGCGGCCGAAGCCTTGCGGCTTACGGCTCAGGATCTTCTGCAATTCGGACTGATAGACGAGATAGTCAAAGAGCCGTTGGGCGGGGCGCACCGTAATCCCAGGATATCCGGGTCGATCCTCAGGCGCGCTATTCGCAGAAACCTCAACGAGCTTTGCCAGATGAGCCCGGAGGAGCTTCAAAAACAAAGACGAGAAAAATTCAGGAACATGGGGTCGTTTGTTTAAGAGGGATTGCCGCGCTCGTTTCACTCTCTCGCAATGACATTTTATCTGGAGCCCCGCACACATTGCGCTACTGTCATCCCGCGCTTGATGCGGGATATTGCTTTGCAAAGCGCTCGCCTTTTTCAACAGAGATTCCGGCTCCCGGATCAAGTCCGGGACGGGCTGGAATGACATGGCGTAAAGCCGTGAGAGCCATGCGCTCCGGGTGACCTTACGGCGTGACGCGCCGCACAGCCCAGGCTTCACGCCCCGTCGTCCTGAGTAACACGAGGGGCCTTGCTTTTATCTTTTTTTGAACACCACCCCGTTACGGGCGTGGCCCAGCCACTCCCCTCCTCGATAAAGAGGGGAAAGCTTTGTGCGAACATCGCCTGTTGTGGGTATGGCCGCCAGGCCGAGGGGGGGGTGTTCATATTCATTGTCATGCCGGATTTGATCCGGTATCTCATCTATTCCGGCGCGAGACCCCGGCTCAAGGCCGGGGTGACAGTGTTGGCGCGCGGGGTGACAGTGTTGGCGTCCGGGGTGACAGTGTTGGCGTCCGGGGCGCCAAGTTGTAAACAGAATTCTCGTCTGTCCATACGCCCCTTGTAAATAGAAGTTTTTTTAATACACATTGACGAAACGTCATTGCGAGTGAGGTGGCGCGGCTACGCCGAGGCATCGAGCGCGGCAATCTCTATTTTTTAACCAACGATCTTCTGTTCTCTTTTCGTTTGGTGAATCCTGCCCTGTCGAAATGCTCCAGTATGTCGATGGCAGATTTACGGCCAACGCCAAGAAGGTCGCGGTATCTCGCCGTCTCCACCGGGCCGTTCTCTTCTATCTCTTTGACCAGGATATTACGCGCTGTATTGAGCGTATCGTGATGGATGGTGTAATCGGGAGCCAGAGAGACAAGATCACCGGTTTGTGTCAAGATACGTATCATTCTCGCCGCTTCACTTTTTTTCATTCCAAGCTCTTTATAAACCTTGTCGGTTTTCGGAGCGTTTTTTAGCCCTCCTTTTTGGTATGCGCCGAGTATGGCCTGCCTGCTCCTCTCGTCGTCTCCCGAAAACTCCACATCCCGGCCCGGAAGTTTTAGCGCCGACCCCTTGAATTCTATTTTTTTAGAAGAGACCGCCCTTCGTATCCAGTAGGCCGATAGCTGATAGTCTACAGAGGGGAGGGCGGCGATCGCTAACGCGGACTCTTCTATTCCCTGCAGAGCCGGGTTATTTTTATGGAATTGAGTTACAGCTTCGAGTATCTCCCCGATTATCTTCTTGCTCGCCTTGATATCGAAAGCGTATGCCATGCTTTTCCACTCGAAAGTGGAGATTTCATTTTTTAACTGTTTCAGTTTTTTGGCAAGCGCCGGTTTGGGCAGGTTGAACATTCCCATCAACTTGTCCAGAGGCGTCCCCCAGGGCGTCTGACCGATCATTGCGCGAATTCCTGAATCGGTATTTTTCAGCGCATCCCATTTATCCGATAAACTGACAAGGCGCCGCCTGCCCAACGGAGCGCCCCCCGGCTCCAATATCACGCCGCCGCCAACAGTGTTGCGGGCGGACGAAGAGCGGAGCACGAACCTGTCCGCGTTCAACATCTGAATGGGATCATAGAACCGCGCCTGGGCTATCCCTTTTTCTCCTGGGTTGAGGCTTTTGTCTGATGAGAGGTATACACGGCAAAGCGTTTCCGCCGTGTGCAGGTGCAGAAGATAGGATCGGCCATGGACAATTTTCAACGGGGAGGTGGAATGGCAGATGACCTCGGCTGTGAACTGCGTAAAAGCGGCGCCTACAGCCGGATGGCAGATCACCATGCCTCGTCTTAGCTGGTTTTTATCGACGCCTGTAATGTTTATCGCCGCCCGCGATCCGGCCTCCGCCGCCATGGCTGTTTCGCCGTGACGCTGAACACGTCGCGCGCGGACATCCATGTTTCCCGGCGAAATCTCTGACTTGTCGTCGGGCGCCACTTTCCCGCTAAAAACGGTTCCGGTGACAACCAGCCCGTGTCCTTTTATAGTAAAAACCCTGTCTATAGGCATTCTGAAAAATCCGTCCGCCCATCTTGTGGACGCGGTTTTTGAGATGATGTTCAACTCATCTTTTAATTGTTCTATCCCAAGGCCGGTTGCTGAAGAGCAGGGGATTATCCTGGATCCGGCCAGACATGACTTTTGAATAAGATCGGACACTTCCATCGTGGCCAGCTCCAGCGTCTCTTCGTCCACAAGATCGGCTTTCGTAAGGGCCACCACGCCGCGTGTGACTCCTAACATCTCAAGTATCGCCAGATGCTCGACAGTTTGCGGCATCACAGCGTCGTCGGCTGAGACTACGAATAAAGCTACATCGATCCCGGCGGCTCCAGCCAGCATATTGTGGATAAAACGCTGGTGGCCGGGCACGTCCACTATCCCGGCGATCATACCGTCGGAAAGCTCAAGTTTCGCGAAACCTATGTCTATGGTGATGCCCCGCTTTTTTTCTTCCTCTAACCGGTCGCAATCGACCCCGGTCAAGGCCTTTACAAGACTTGTTTTGCCGTGATCTATATGCCCGGCGGCGCCGATGACGCAGTTGAAATGGCTCATGCTAGATATATAACCAAAAAGGGGAGATGAGGCAACTTAGAGGCTGGGCTGAATTTTGACCGATTAAGATAAGGTCCCCATAAATACGCGGTTTATTTTGTTTGACAACGGCCAATACCGGCTCTACAATCCATTCTTCTTTTGAAAAGTGGGGCCGTAGTTCAGCTGGTTAGAACGCCTGCCTGTCACGCAGGAGGTCGCGAGTTCGAATCTCGTCGGCCCCGCCATATTTTCAACAGGGCGCCTCTGTGTCTTGTTAATTTTTCCATATTGATATCAACTTGCGGCCAAACAGGCCCCGTTTTTGGACTCGCGTTTCGCGGCTCTCATAAAATCACCAGCCATAACCAAGGACAAGCGCAAACTGGCTATAGTCGGCAGTACCAGATGTGGCGCCTATTTTTATGTCGGCGCCGGTAAGCAGGCGCAGGTCAAAACCGACGTTGAGCGAGCCGAACCTGTAAGTAGCTCCGCCGCCAAAAAAAAGGCCTGCGGATGAATCATCACCGCTCACGCCAAGACCGCCGATACTACCTGTAATCTTCGCTTTAATAAAAGATACCCCTGCATTTAAATATGGTGTCATGCTTGTTCCGGGCAAAAAATATTTTCTTGCCCCGATATACAACTCGCTCGTGGTTCCTTCCAGCTTGATATTAGCGGAGCCTAAACTATTTGACACAATAATATTTTCGTCTTTTTTTGATCCGGAAAAACCTATAAGTATGTTTACCGGCCAGCTTTTTCCCTTAAAATCCGCTTCGACACCTAATAAGCGCTGTTCATGCACCGGTTTCCAGTCATCCTCGTCCATATTTCTCTGCCCCAAAAGCACATTAACATCGCCTGTGGATTTACCTTGCGCGTAGGCCGAAGGATGTATAGCCAGGATCAGAAATAACGCGATGACGCTGGCGGTCTTTATCATTTTAATTATTCGCGCTTTACCAAATAACATGGTTTTGAAACTTGAGCCACGTTTGACGCTCATAGGCCCCCAAAAAATAATGTAAAAAATAAACTGCCAATGTAAAAATATATTTGCTCCTGAAAGTAGATTTCTTTTCTTGATACAGGAAAACATGGCGAGTGTCTCAGTGTCAAGAGCATGGCAGAATGATTATTTGTCCTGCTACAATTATGTGTCATAATCTTTAATCAACCGTATTCGCTTTTACTGGCGCGGTGAGATATATCTGTTTTTTTCCGGTTAAACACCGAGTTTATGTGGGCCGTTAGCTCAGCTGGTAGAGCAGCTGACTCTTAATCAGCGGGTCGCAGGTTCGAGCCCTGCACGGCTCACCATTTTTCAATGACGTAGAAGAGCGCGCCACCCTCGCCATGGTCTGTGTAATCGCTGTGTAATCGGTTGGGAGTGATTCGCCAGATGGTCTAGAGCGATTGAATACGGCGCAAAACGCAAACAAGTCTAATATCCCGTAGGGCAGAGTTCCACGGGCTTGCCCCTGGGTGAATGTAGAGGCGGAGAGGGAGGGATTATTCGGCGCTATGCGCCTTCATATGTCGGAGTCCAATATTGAAAAGGACTCCTCGGTACGAACCCTTTACTTACGGGTTCGAACCCCATCATCACTTCACCACACACCTCCCCTACGGGGGGCTATGTGGTGAAAATGGCGGAGAGGGAGGGATTCGAACCCTCGGTAGGGGGTAAACCCTACACACGCTTAGCAGGCGCGCACCTTCGGCCTCTCGGTCACCTCTCCACTTGTCGGACGCTTAAGCGCCATGAGAAAATTATATCATCCGCCGCCATACGATGACAGAATAAGGCGCAAAAAAAATGATGGCTGAATCGATGAACATTTTAATCTACGAGCATCTTTGCGCCGGTGGGACTCTTCAAGGGGGTGGGGCCTCCGCGCTTTTGGATGAGGGCGCCGCCATGCTAAAAGCGGCCCTGTCCGATTTTGGGGCTGTAACGGAAGGGCAAGGCGGGCGGGTCTTTGCCGTTGTGGATCGGTCTCTGGCGGAGCGCTTTGACTATTTTCCCGAAATCAATTATGTGGGCGGAGATATCAGAGCTAACTTTACAAATGCCCTCATAGAGTGCGACGGCGCGCTATTAATCGCTCCTGAGACAGGGGGTGTGCTTCAGGAATTGACCGGAGCCCTGGTTTGTGTGGACAAAATAAACCTGGGCTCTGGCCTGGATGCTGTCGCAATTACCGGCTATAAGCCTGCTTTTGCGTCGTTGATGAAGCGAGTCGGCATACTTCATCCTTCCACTTTTACCATTACAGACGGTTTTAATCCGGGGGCGGTGTTCAGTAAGAAGTGGGTGAGCAAGCCTGTAGACGGCGCAGGCTCGGAAGATGTGTCGATTCATCCGGTCGGCGACAATTCCCGTTTTACAGCGGGCGCCGGGATGTTGGCGCAGGAATATATAGAAGGGGAGGCGATGAGCCTTTGCGTCGTATCGGGCGAGAAGAGGTCAGTGATCCTGTCGGTCAATAGACAGTTTTTCGATACCGGCTCCGGCCCCGGCCTGAAATATACGGGAGGCGTCATCACCAGTCAAGAGCCGGACGCCGGGTTAAAAGGTATTGTCACGCAAGTCACGCAAAAAATTCCCGGTCTGCGTGGATTCTGGGGGCTTGATTATATCCAGACCGGCTCCGGCCCGGTCGTTATTGAAGTGAATCCGAGGTTGACATCCAGCTACTGCGCGTTGGGGAAGGCGCTGGGCGTTAATCCGGCGGGAATTATACTAGACTCGGCGCTGGATCAGGCTTTGCCCTATTCATTTGATCGAAAAGAAATTGAGTTCACCCAGAACGGCGATAAGATATGCAAAAAATTCTAGGGCTTGATATCGGCGGGGCGCATATTAAAAGCGCGATAGCCAGAATCGGCGAAATGATTAAGCTCGGTAAACGCGCAACAATTGCTTTCGAAATATTCAGGGAAAAAGAGAGACTCGCCTCACTGCTTGGCGAAATAATAAGGAAAACAAAACCGGATGGCGTGGCCCTGACCATGACCGGTGAGCTGTCCGACGTTTTTTCGAGCCGGGCGCAGGGGGTCGGATGGATATTGGATAGCGCCCTAAAAGCCGTCAGACAGATTGAGATGCGCGTTGTGGATATAAACGGCCGGTTGGTCTCGACGCAAAGCGCGAAACGCAATCCAGCCAGCGTCTCATCGGCAAACTGGTCTGCGACCGGCGCCTTTGTGTCGCGTTGGATAAAAAACGGGATAGTTGTAGACATTGGCTCCACAACCACCGACATACTGCCAATTGTAAACGGAGAAGTCGCGGGTAAAGGAAAAACAGATTATGAGCGCCTCAAGCATGGAGAGCTTTTATACACCGGTTACCTGCGGACAAACGCTGGGGCGGTCTGTCCTGAAATCAGGCTCGATGGCGCCACAATATCCACATGCCCGGAGTATTTCGCCATAATAGGGGATGCGCATTTGTACCTTGGCGAGATCAAGCCGAAAAACTATACATGCCCCACGCCAGACGGCAGAGGCAAAACCAGATCAGCGGCTGGAGCGCGCCTGGCCAGGCTGGTTTTGTCTGATGTTAAAACATTGAAAAAAAAAGATGTCAGCTCGATAGCAACGCAGATAATCAGAGCGCAGGAGCAAATAATAGCGTTCGGGATAAAGAGAATCATCCACAATCACAGGCTCAATATCGCGCCGGTAATAGTTATAGGCCCCGGCAGGATTTATCTGAAACAGATTAAAAAACGTCTCGATATAAACTCTTTTCCACGAACGGTGGGAGGTCATCCGGTGGAGCTAATAGACCCTGCCGTCTGCGTGGCGGCGTTATGGGCGGACGATGCGTCTGGTCGAGACATTAATACTTCTTGACATAACAGGTCGATTAATTGGATACTTTTCTGTCCCTTAGAGGCGCGTAGCTCAGGGGGAGAGCGCTACCTTGACACGGTAGAGGCCGGCGGTTCGAAACCGCCCGCGCCTACCATAGAGGTTAAATTTTTGGAGGATGAAGACTGATTTGGTAAGAGTGAAAACTATCCTTTTGAACGGGATATTGTGTATGTCCGATCAGGAGGTAAGGTATCTCTAGCAGTACCAAGCGTTTAAGGGTCAATGACCAGATTACGAGTAGAAGCGTGATGGTCATTGCCGCTGATGGCGAGCAGATAGGTGTCATCGCTCTGGATGAAGCGCTGGATCACGCCGCCGAAGCGGAAATGGATCTTGTGGAGGTCGCCCCCGGGGCCAGTCCGCCCGTTTGCAAAATAATGGACTATGGCAAGTACAGGTACCGGCAGAGCAAAAAGGCCCACGACTCCAAAAAGAAACAGAAGACGATAAAGTTAAAAGAAGTAAAGACGACGCCGAACACCGAAGAGCATGATTACCAGTTCAAGCTCAACCACGCTAAAAGGTTTTTGGCGGATGGCGATAAGGTGAAAGTATCGGTCTTTTTCAAGGGAAGGCAGATAGCCCATTCCGAGCTTGGAATGAAAATACTGGATCGGTTTATAGAGGATTTGGCCGACGTGGCGGTCGTGGAGCAGTTACCGAAAAAAGAAGGTAAAACAATGGCGCTGATTCTTTCTCCTCACCAGGGAGACAAGAAAAACGAAGATAAAGAAAGCGAAACAACGGAGCAGTAAATTGCCAAAACGAAAATCATGCCGTGGAGCGGCCAAGCGGTTCAAAATAACCGGCGGTGGAAAGATAAAGCGTCAAAAAGCTTATTTGCGCCACATACTTACATCCAAATCAAAAAAGACCAAACGTAAATTGCGTCATCCAGGGCTGGTGGATGGCTCTAACGTAAGAAAAATAAAGCGCTTGCTTCCTTACATTTAGCAGGCGTTTAACAACGTTTTGAACGTTTATTTAACGGGAGTGATGAGAGAAGATGCCTAGAGTAAAGAGCGGCCCGGTAACTTCGCGCAGGCGAAAAAAAATATTGAAGCTTGCCAAGGGCTACAGAGGAGCCAGAAGCCGGGCGTTTAAAGTAGCCAAAGAAGCTGTAATCAACGCGCACAAAGACGCGTATAAAGACAGGCGCCTGAGAAGAAGGGATTTTAGATCGTTATGGATCGTGCGGATAAATGCGGCGGCCAGAGCGGAAGGGATGACCTACGGCAGGTTTATAGAAGGCCTGGCCAAGGCCGACGTGAAACTGGACCGCAAGATATTGGCGGGCCTTGCGGTGAGTGAGCCTGGATCTTTTTCGAAGCTGGTGGAGTTGGCTAAAAAGAGCCTGGGCAAAACTGCGGCGTAAAGCCGCTTATGAAAACCAGTCCAATGAAGGTTTGCGGTCCACCGGATCGTAAACCTTTTCTTGTTTGACCCCATGGAAAAATCTGATCTGAGAAACGAGCTTGATAAGCTAAAAGCCATATCTTTGGCTGTAATAAAAGAGGCAGGCTCCACTGCTGAGCTGGAAAAGGCCAGAGTGGAGCTGTTGGGGAGGAAAAGCGAGCTTGCCCTACGGCTGAAAGGTTTAGGAAAACTTCCCGCCGATAAACGCCCGGAGGCGGGAGCTGAGTTAAACGCCGTAAGGGAGGCTGTAACCTCAGCTCTTGATGATAAACTATCAGCCATCCGTGAAAAAGAGCTCAATGAAAAGCTTGAAAACGAGTTGTTCGACATCACCCTGCCGGGGCGGGAAACAGGTATGGGGCATGGCCATCCGGTGGTAAGCGTCATGGACGAGCTTATCGGTATTTTTACCGGCCTCGGGTTTCAGGTTGTGGAAGGGCCCGAAGTGGAGACCGACGAGTATAATTTTAAAATGCTTAATTTCCCCGACGACCATCCGGCCCGCGACATGCAAGACACCTTCTACGTACAGAACGGCGCGCGGCTTTTACGCACTCACACATCACCGGTGCAGATTCACGCGATGCAGAATATCAAGCCGCCGTTCGCGGTAATAGCTCCCGGCCGGGTTTTCCGGCTCGACTCCGACGTGACTCATTCTCCGGTTTTTAATCAGCTGGAAGGTTTTTATGTGGACAGGGATGTAAACTTCGGTCATCTCAAGGGGACGCTGGAGCTTTTCGTACACCGTCTTTACGGGGAGGACACAAAGCTTAGGTTCCGCCCCAGCTTTTTCCCCTTCACAGAGCCGAGCGCGGAGCTGGATATAAGTTGCGTCTTGTGCGGCGCGAAAGGATGCCGCCTTTGCAAGGGAACCGGCTGGATGGAGATACTGGGAGCGGGGATGATAGACCCGAACGTTTTTACATCCGTTGGTCTTAACCCGGAGGAGTGGACGGGGTTTGCTTTTGGTTTCGGGATAGAAAGAATCGCCATGCTTAAATACGGGATCGACGACATACGCCTCTTGTACGAGAACGATCCGCGCTTTTTAAGGCAGTTTTAGATGCTTATCTCATATCTGTGGCTAAAAGAGTTAACGGATTTCGACTACACACCCGAACAACTCGCCGTCGCCTTGACCGGACTTGGGCTTGAGACCAGCATAACGGACGACAGGCGAGGCGGTTACGAAAACATCGTAACCGGAAAAGTCATACAAGTAGACTCGCACCCGGACGCCGACAAGCTTAGCGTATGCAAAGTGGATATCGGCTCCGGAGTTGTGAAAACCATCGTCTGCGGCGCGCCTAATGTCGCCACCGGGCAGGCTGTTCCGGTCGCTCTGGAGGGAGCCGTCATGCCGGATGGAATGAAAATAAAAAACCGCAAAGTTCGCGGCGTCGCCTCTGAAGGGATGATCGCCTCTGAAGCTGAGTTGCGGTTTTCTGACAACCATGACGGGATCATGACGCTGGACGACGACCCGGAGCCGGGCGAGAAGTTTTCGGATCGTTACGAAGCTTGTGACGTCATTCTGGAGCTCGACCTGACCCCTAATCGCGGTGACTGCCTCAGCATGATCGGAGTGGCGCGTGAAGTGGCCGCGGTGGCCGCAGTCGCAGGATCGGGGCTTGTTGTTAAACGCCCTCCGGCGCTGATAAAACAGAGCGCGGAAAAAGTATCGAAGCGTTTAAGCGTGGAAATATCCGCTCCCGACCTGTGCCCGCGCTATGCGGGACGGGTGATAACAGGTCTTAAAGTGGCGCCTTCCCCTTTCTGGATGCGCCGCCGTCTGTTTGCGCTGGGCGTAAGAAGCATAAACAACCTGGTTGATATCACCAACTACGTCTTGCTGGAGACGGGACATCCGCTACACGCTTTTGACAATTCAAAAATCAGCGGGGGCGCGATCATAATCCGCAGGGCGAAAAACGGTGAGAAGTTTACGACTCTCGACGGTAAAGAGCATCAATTAAGCCCCGAAAACCTTGTGATAGCCGATAAAAAGCAGGCCATTGCGTTGGCCGGTGTCATGGGAGGCGCCAACTCGGAAGTGACCGAAGGCACAACCTCGGTGATACTTGAGTCTGCGTTTTTCAATCCAGTCTCCATCCGGCGGACGAGCAGACAGTTAAACATAAAGTCGGAGTCTTCTTTCCGGTTCGAGCGCGGATGCGATGTGGAGGGACTTATATACGCCCAGGACAGAGCTGTAAGCCTCATGGCGCGACTCGGAGGCGGGTTGGCGCTGGAAGGGCGGGTGGACGCCTATCCTTCTCCTGCCGCCAAAACGAAGGTGACCATGCGTTACCAGAGAGCGGATCAGATTCTTGGGATAAAAACTTCCAGAGAGCGTGTAAAAGAGATATTCACAAGGCTTGAAATGGAGCCGGTGGACGAGGATGAAAGTTCGGTGACCGTCGAAGCTCCCCATTTCCGGTTTGACATAGAGCGGGAGATTGATCTTATCGAAGAGGTCGTCCGCTTTGTAGGATTTGACAGCATAGAGCCGAAAATTCCTGAAGTCCCCGCAAGCGTAAGTAGTATGAGCCGGGGGCTGGTTGCAAGAAGGTTTTTGCGCCGTCACCTTCGCTCCCTGGGGATGATGGAGGGGATGAGCTATAGCTTTATGAGCGAAACCGACCTGGACAAACTAAGGTTGGAGGAAAATAGCGTTTACAGAAGGCTGGTGAAGATTGACAATCCGTTGTCATCGGAATGGACGCATCTGCGCAGTACGCTGATTCCAGGCCTCCTGGCCTCCGCCTCCAACGCGGACGATTGCAAACTGTTCGAGATCGGCGTGGTTTTCATCAACGACGGAGATAAAAATCCTCCGGTGGAGCGATGGCTTGTCTCCGGCGCGCTTACGGAAACGATCAAGCCGGGATTATGGATCGGAAGGTCAGGCAGACGCGACTTTTACCATCTGAAGGGAATCGTGGTATCGACCGTCAAAGCGTTGGGATATGACAAGATTGAATTCAAGCCTTCCGACCATCCATTTTACTATCCGAAACGTCAGGCGGATATCGTATTGGGCTCTGTAACTTTGGGTCATTTCGGGCAGGCTCATCCGAAAACTTTGAGCGCCTACGAAGCGCCGCAGGAGCTATTCTTGTTCGAGATTGATCTCGACCGTCTGCTGGATATAGAGGCGGACGTTAAAATGTTTACTCCGATAAACAGGTTCCCTTCGGTTAAAAGAGACCTTGCCGTTGTCGTTCCCGAATCGGTCACAGTAGAGCAGATTACCGCTTCGATAAGAAAGCATGGCGCAAAGCGGACGCGGGAGGCGGCCCTGTT
Organism: Nitrospirota bacterium; assembly: GCA_011052055.1. GTDB lineage: Bacteria > Nitrospinota_A > UBA7883 > UBA7883 > UBA7883 > DRJW01. Next base: position 296 of record DRJW01000069.1, on the reverse strand, counting down.
CGACATTTACAGCGGAGACAAGGTGATAAAAGGGAGTAAAAGCGTCGCGTTCTCGCTGGAGTTTAGCGACGAGGAGAAGACGTTGACGGACGAAGAGGCCAACGCCATTTTCGAAAAAATCCTTAAAGGTCTTAAAAAAGATTGCGGCGCCGAGTTGAGGTAGACCGTTTTCTGATATTCCCACTCCGGTAAAAATGAGACATCATTTTGTCTCCCTTGACACTGTACACTTATAAGTGTACGTTTAGATTAAAATAAAAACTATTAAAAGGACGCGGAAGCAAACACGACGCATG
>DRJW01000068.1 GCA_011052055.1 Nitrospirota bacterium | reverse complement strand
CCGCCGAAGGAGCAAATCCGGTTGAAAAAACCTCGACCGCTTTATTAATCGCCGAATTCCATTTTTCAAGAAAAGTATCCATCGGCAACTTCTGTCTCGCCATTTCCCTGCCCCGTCCTCCGATCTGCGCCGCCAGATCGCGGTTGTCGATCAGCTCTATGACTCTTTTTCGCATCGTAACCGCGTCATCGCAGACATATCCGTCTACACCGTCGGTAATGGGGCACGTCGAGTTGGATATGGATACCACCGGCATGCCGGTCGCTGTGGCCTCCAGCAGGCCCAGATTATATCCATCTTCCCACGGCGGCATGGTCGTGTTTATAAACAGCCGGTTTTCCCGATAAGCTTTTTTAAGATCGTCCCAGCTTTTAGAGACCTCGCAGTCTGGAATGTCCGGGTTCTCGCCGATTAATATGTTGGGCAGGTCGGCTAAAACCTCTTCTTGCAATAAGTAGCCGGTCATAAGGTTTCTAACCTTTATGGAGTTACCTACTCTCAGCGCGCGGCTTATCTGGCCGGTGTATCCTCCGTACAGCGCCACGTCGATGCCGGGCATGATGATAGCCCCCGGCAAGTCCCAGTCGCTTTTCTTTGCCTCCGATATAAACACGCAGTAAACCCCGGATACAATCTGCCGGACATAGTTGCGGTATTCATCCACGATTCCCGGCTGGTTGCCAAGAGCCGCTTCGGCGCTGAGTTTGTTGTGGAACAGAAGAATTTTGGGAGTTTTAATCTCTTTGGACATCGCGATGTCTTTTACGTTGTGCCCTATAATAAGGTCGTAATAACCAGGCTTGACGATCCGATCCAGCATCTGTTGGCGCGAGATGGGAGCCACGTTTTGCGGAACGGGGCGCATCTTATCGTTCCATGAGCCAAGCAGGTCGGTCTCGATGTTGGGAGGCGCTATCTCGAACGTATGGTCGAGCATGGCGAGCATCGAAAGATAAGGAGTGTGCCAGTTAAAAGAGAGAATTTTCATATCGCGCTACTATCCTTGATTGCGCTAATGGCTCCCGACTCTTTAAGTGTATCGATTATCCGCTCCCATCTGCCTTTAAGCGAATGGCGCTCCACTGTTTTTTTGTATCCGCTTTGGGCGATAGCGATTCTCTCCTCCGGGCGCTCAAGGTAATACCGCGCCAGATCGGCCGCCTCCTGCGCTGTTTTGAAGCAGATTAAATCTTCTCCAATTTCAAAACAGTCGTTGTAAGCCTCGCGGTACTCCGCCAGCAAGAAGCTTTTGCAGGCCAGGATATCGAAAATCCTGAGGGGAGTTACGTCCCGGTGATAGATTCTGTTTGTATGTATGTTTATCTTGCTGGACGAGTAAATTTCCGGCAGTTCGTCATGATAATTGGAAGGCCCCCGGTATTTCGCGCCCTTAGAAATATAGGCGCTCCACCAGTTGTCGCCCCAGAGGTGAATGCCAAGAGGGGAAAGAGAGGAAATAATATTGGCGCGCAGGTTCGATGTTATCTGATCGCCGATGGCGAAAAGTATAGCGTCGGGCGATAACTCAGCGAGGGAGTAAATGGCGTCTCCGATCTCCTTCTTATATTCCGAAGGGCGCCATTGCGTCGACATATCTGTATGCCTGTCGATGATTGTTCCGAAGGCGCGTATCAGTCTGAAAATTCTGTTTTTCTCATCGACATCGCTTTCCCTGCTCTTAAGTTTTTCCCGAAGTCGCGCCATAATATCGGTGTATCCGTTTACAGTCGCCGTGGCGCCGACGAAACTTATATCGCAGGCGAAGTCCGGATTTTCAGGAAAAGGTTTAAACCGCTCCAGATTCGAGGCGAGGGGAAGCCACGTCACATTTTTTACGCCGATTTTACGGAATCTCTCCGCTTCGATTTTTGAAAAATGAAAAATATGCGTGTTGTCCGAAACCAGATCCCGCCGCCAATAGCTATCCAGAGCGGATGTGTCTATGGCCCAACAGACATAAGGGATGTTAAACAAGGCCATGCTTTCGGCTGTGTGTGGCCGGTAGTTTGCCGTGACAACGAAGTCCGGCCTATAATCTTTAAGTTTTTTTTCTGTGTGCAGGTCTATATTCTGTTTGTGGCCGAACGGAATTTCCATGACATCGGCGCCCATCCGCCGCAAAGTATAGGCCCAGTCTTTTGTTCCGATTGAATATTCCATCATGGCCACGCGAAGGCGGGAGCCTGTCTCAATAATGGTGTGAGCCGGTTTTGTTGGAAAAGGGAAAGGAAAGAGGGCTTCCGGGTCGGCTGGAAGCTTGGCGCCGGGGTCTAGTTCGGCAAGTTTTTTTATCGCTGATGAGGCGACATCGTTCATGCCGGATTTTAGCGCCTCTTTTGCGCGCTCCCTCGCCTGTTCCGCCTTTAACTGCAAAACTTTCTTCCTGTAAGGATATTGCGTCTTCGATGGCGAGCCTGTTTTCTCTATAATCGCGTAAAACGACCAGTTGGGCACGCATACTCCCTCTTCCACGACACAAAGCCGGGGAAGAAGGGAGACAAGGTTTTTCAGGGACGACCGGGTGAACACATGAGCGTGGGTCTCGTCGGCGTTGATTGTATCGAACGCTTCGTCGTCGGGAAGAACCAATCCGATAACCCCTCCCGGTTTTAACACTCTCGTCCACTCCTCCAACGTTTTCAACGGATCTATATAATGCTCAAGGTTGTGGCGAGCGATTACATAGTCAAGCTGACCGTCTAAAAACATTGTCAGGCTGTCGCCGCTTGCCCGGACATCGGCGACGGATACGCGCCCTTTCTCGCCCCCTCTGTCGGCCATGTCACCTCCTGCGGTAAGGTCTACTCCGATAGCGTCTGGATCGATTTTTCGCGCGCCGCATCCCACATCGATCCCTTTTCCTGATATTAACGGCATCATCGGCTCCGCTTCCATCTGGAGCTGTGGGTGGGTGTTCTCGGTCATGATATTGGCCAGTTTCAGCATCAATCTTGCGTCTTCATGGTTTTTGTTTACTCTTGCCGCTTCGGCAAGGTTTAAATACGCTTCGTTAAAAAGCCCCATCTGATAATTGGCTATTGCGTAGTGAAACCAGGCTTCCCCATATCCGTCGAACCGGAAAATCGCGTCAGAGAAAGCCTGCGCCGCCTCGAAATAAAATTTCGACTCGAACAGGATTTTCCCTCTTAAATAATTCGATTCAAACGATTCGGCCCCGGCCTTAAGCGCGATGTCGTACGCTGTTACGCTGTCACCTTCCGCCGCCGCCGCGACAGCCTGATTCAAAATATCCAGCGAGTTTTTATCAAGCTTGTCTGGCGCCACAAAGATATCCGAGTAATCAGACGGCATAGAGCAAAACTTCGCGGCCAGCCCCGCCAGTATGTCAGCCGCCTGTTTTGGATCAATCGAGATATCGTCCATTTTCTTACACTGTTTTTTTCTCTTTTAAAAGGCGCGCTTCAGTTTCGCATTCACCCGCCAGCTCGTTGTGGCCGTCTTCGACATACCGGCCCCTTCTTGAAATGAGTCTTGTAACTTCCCTTTGGTTATACGCTTTAAAAAAGTCAAAAGGCTTGCCGTCCGAAGGCGTTTTTTGCGCTATCGCCATAACGGACCAGAGCGGGGCCGACACTCCCGCGTATAACAGGCCAAGGCCGGGCAGGAGGTTAAAAAGTCTTTTCAGGCTCTCTTTGGTGAACACATGATAATGGGTCGGATCAAGCCGGATCGTATCTACCCATTGATGATCCGGCGTGACAACGCCAAGGAGGCCTCCCGGTTTTAATACTCTTACCCATTCTTTTACAGCTTTTATATAGTCCTTGTAATGCTCCAGGTTGTGGCGGGAGATAACGAAATCGATACTCTCCGATTCGATCATGGGCAGATAATCGCCGGAAGCCGTTATATCCGCCAGGGACTTAACACAGCTCTGGCTTCCATAAACGCCTTTTTCTCCTCCCGGCGTTATATCGACGCCGACCGCCTCCGGGCATGTTTTGTCGCCGCCGCAACCGACGTCTATTCCTGCGCCTCGGCAAAGCAGTCTCATAAAATCCGCCTCAAGGCTCATCGATTTGTCATCGGTTTGTATCCATCGCCCTATATTTACAAGCGACTGGTACAGGTTGGGGGCCGCGTTATCCGGCTTCATACGATCCAGCGTTTCAAAAAAACTTATGGCGCGGTGATACCTCCCCAGAGCGAAACAGGCAATCCCTGTCAGCGCCGAGGCGTGCATATGACGTGTCGCGACCGGCTCTAGTATGGCTCTGGCCCGGCTGACCGCGCCCCTTTTTAAGGCCTCTTGCCCTTCGAAGAGCGCTCTATAAACAGGGTCAGGCTCGTCGACGGTAGAAAATTTAAGCTGTGCCTGGTTCAACAATGGAGGATCGGATATCAGCGTGACGATTCGCTTGTCGAAATATTTAAAAGCGCTGTCTACTTCGTCCGGGAATTCAAGCGGAGGCGGGAACCATGAATAAAGCGGCTCCGGGGCGGGATCAGAGATTTTTTTTGACGCCATAGACAAGCATTGTATCGACTGGGGCTGGCCATTAGCAATTGAAACATAAGGGAACCTCTAAAAAGCGCTTTCGTAGCGAAATCGAGCGGAAGTTGAATTTGACATAACCGGATTCTGTGTTTGACCCCTGGCCTCCTCCCTTAAGCGCGCCGCGAAGCTGTCAGGTAAACGGGAGCCATCTCCAAGAAATATCCGAGTCGTTAGAAAAGACGTCTTAAGCGTTACCTAACTTCCTTCCGCCCAATCGTCGTCAGGCTCATCAGTAGCGCTTCCATTTCCCCCACCGTAAGAGGCGCACGACACCAGAAATAGAAACCCTAAAAGGATAATCAGCTTTTTCATAATTGCCCTCATCCCGTTTGTTCACATGCATTGCTTTTATTCGGTAGCTAAAAGGAGGTGAATTATTCCGTGAATCTATTCAAACCGCCCATGAACGGGCTACTGGGCCTGTCAATTACATGAGCGTTTTTATACAATCGAGGCCCATCATGCGCGCTGTATTTATCATTACCGCCCGCAGTCCGGTCATCACCGCCCATGCTCTGGTCACCATCAGAGGCGCAGGAGATAATAAAGATAAATCCAACAAGAACAATCAGCTTTTTCATAACTACCCCCTCGAAAGTTAATAGGAATAGTATTACACCTCTACCTTTTAATATAGCCTTATCTCCAATATTTTCAAATTCGTTGTCACTTTACATTAGGGCACACGCAAGAGTGTCATGCCGGACACCGATCCGGCATCTGGGCGTTGTACCTCAGAGATCCCGCGTCAAGCGCGGGATGACATTTTACACCTCCCTGTACAGCCCAGGCCCCCCGTCCCGTCGTCCTGAGGGAACCGAAGGATCTTGCCTTTTTCTTTTGAACACCACCCCGTTACGGGTGTGGCCCGGCCCCTCCCGGTCATGCCGGACACCGATCCGGCGCCTCGCTAGATCCCGCGTCAAGCGCGGGATGGCATGTCGGAACTCTTTTACCCTTTTACACTGCCCCCCATCGGGCGGGTAGAAATTTTATATTTCGTTTTGATTTATGGGCGCTAAAGAAGATGCATTGACATTAGACCTGTTTATGGGCTAAATTCAGTCTCATTCAACAGGAGGCGTAAACCATGAAACTATCCAGCCAGATCAAGCCGATCAGTTACCTCAAAGCTCATGCCTCGGAAATCTTGCGGAGCTTTAGCGAGCGGCGCGAGCCGATGGTCATCACCCAGAACGGCGAGGCGAAGGTTGTAATACAAGACATTGAAAGCTATGAGCAGACCCAGGAGTCGATGGCTTTGTTGAAAATTCTCTCGCTTGGTAACCGCCAGGTAGAGGAGGGCAAGGCTCAACCAGCCGCAAATGTTATCAAGCGCCTGCGTAAACAAAAGAAAACGGACTGATGGCGTTCAGCGTTTTGTTGACTGATGACGCTGTGCGTGATCTTGAGGATCTGTATAGCTACATAGGTCTGCGCGACGAACCGGCGAAGGCTGATTACGTTTTGAAAAAAATAGAAAAGGTTTTTACAGGTCTTGCGGACTCCCCCAAGCGCGGCGCATATCCGAAAGAACTGCTGGCTCTGGGCATTCGGGAGTTCCGCGAGATTTATTTCAAGCCTTACCGCATTATCTATAGAGTCGTGTCGAAAAAAGTCTATGTTCTGCTGATTGCGGATGGGCGGCGTGATATGCGGACGCTATTGGAGATGCGACTGCTTGCCTGATTCAGCGCCGCCGATAGCAGGAAACCGCTGAATGCTTTGACAATTTTACGCATGATGACGATTTTAGCACACGCAAGAGTGTCAT
>DRJW01000067.1 GCA_011052055.1 Nitrospirota bacterium | reverse complement strand
CCGATGCTGATAGTAGGATCGAATATTTCCGTCACACTAAGCGTATTGGGATGGTGGATAACTATCGATACACATTCAACAGCGCTGGAGATAACGTGGTTTATTTCGCCTGGGCCGCCGGACATGATCTTTACGATCAAAATTGGCTGGAATCACTGGTCCAAACCCTGGAATCCAACCAGGAGGCGGCGCTGGCCTATAGCGCGACTAAGTGCATAGACGAAAATAATATTTTATTAAGGATAAACAACACTGGCGCCAATGCTGAAAATATCACCGAAGCAAAAGATATATGGAGACTTTGTATCTATGGCAAACATTTTGGCGATAGAATTTATGGACTTTTTCGAAAAGAAGCTTTAACAAAAGCGGGAGTGTTCCGCAAAGTCATTTTCCCGGACAGGCTTTTAATTTTTGAGACTGCCTTGAATAAAAAACATATATATATTGCGGATGCTCTTTGGAGCCGGCGTTTTATTTCTTACCGAAAATCCCAAACCGTAATAGATTGCCAGGATACGGACGTGTCAAAAAGCGTAGTTGATTCTCATGTTGGCTACCAGAGGAAAGCTCTATTTGTCAAACCCCCCTGGTACGTTTATTTTCCTCCGCTGATAACGCATATGACAGCTGTATTCTGGAATGATGTAACCCTTTCCTCCAGACACTCAGGCAAGAGGCGAACCGGCCTTTTGCTGATGTTGGCGCTTGTATTCAGGGAGATAAGATACTTGTGGATTGGTTTGAGCCGCAGGGTAAGATTAAAAGAGTGGCTAATTAACATTGGCTGGCTCAAAAAATTATACGATATGATGGTGTCGGCCAGGCGATGATGTGGATTAAAAAAATCCCTTACCTGAAGAAATGCATCCTCTACTTATTGGACAAGTGGCGGTTGGTGAAACTGTACCCGTTATACTTTACCGATAAAAACAGGTTCGGATATTTAATCAACGAGAGGCGCTATTTTAAAGCATGCGGCAAAAAAGCGGTTATAGATTATTATCCAAGCTCTATCACAGTTTACATTACTTTCAAATGTAATTTCAGATGCGATGGTTGCACCTACCTTCTGAAAGATGAGGATGTATTCGATGACGGAGGGTTCATGGAGTATGCCGATTTTGAAAACATCGCAAATAAATACGCCGGAAAGATAAAGTATTTGATGTTTTCAGGAGGTGAGGCCACATTACACCCTCGCTTTACCGATATGGCGCGTTTGGCCCATGAGCTTGGCTATACGTTGAATATCGCCACAAACGGCTCTAACCTGATGAATGTTAAAGATGTCCTTAAGCATTTTAACAAGATAAACATAAGCATGGATTCCCATGACTATCCCACGTTTAATAAAAACCGTGGAGCCACTGAAAAAGTTTATAAAAAAATTCTGGAGGGGCTTGAGTGGATGGGTAAAAATAGCGTTCCGTTCAGGTTCAGTTATGTGCTGAGCAAAAGCAGGTTACCAGAAGCTGATAAATTTATAGAGTTCTCCAAAATGTACAAACCAAATCAACTGCTTTTTCACTCACTTATTCCGCATAAGTCCAGCTCCGATGAGGTTCTTAAAATTGGCGACGCCGAAGTGAGGGAGTTCTATAAAAAGATGCTTGAACAGAAAGATTTACCATTCAATATCAGCATGCCGTTTCCTGTGCCAGACAATGAAAACACTTTCAAAAACGCAATATGTCCGAAAATGTGGGGCACGGTTTACATACATGAAAAGGGGGATATAGCTTACTGTTGCCAACTAAAGCCTGAGCCTTCGATCGGTAATGTATTTAACGGTTACGATCTTAATTCCCCAAAGATGGTTGAGTTCAGGCAAAAAATGATTGATGGCGTTTATCCTGAAGAGGACTGCCTTCTATGCCAGCAAAGATTCGAGCTTGTGGAGCAGAACGCAAAATATGAAGCCAGCCTGAATCGATGGTCCTATATCCCGTCGTATTTATCAGACCAAATAAACTAAGTACGCGCAAAAACTGTTCTTTGTCTTCCTTGTTCTAACCATTTAAAATGTCCAGATTTACTATTTTATTCATCCTTCAGACACCCAATCACTTTTTGAATCATGAAGGGGTGATCCGATATATGTGCCAAGAGGGACATAAAGTTATTGTTCTAATGGATTTGATGGGGAAAGAATGGGCGAACCTTACCGATAAGCCGGTCAGTGATTTCGCCAAATCGGCTCCGTGTGATTTTGAATATAAGGAGCTTGTTAAACTCAGAGGGTTCTGGAGGAGGATTCTGTTCGCCAAACGCGAGATAGTCAATTATATGGCGTATCAGAGGTCTGAAAACCCGCTCTCCGAATCGCCTTATCACAGGGCGAGGGCGGTTCAATTTTTGCCCGAACGTTTCAAAAGAGCCGTAAGTTATAAGCCATTATATAAATTAATGATTAATGGTCTTACCGGAAAGTTTTGGGAAAAGTTAGAAAAGTTGGCTCCCGTTGACTCGGAAATTAAAAGCGAACTTGAAAATTATAAGCCTGATCTAATAGTAGCTTCGCCATACCTTCTTCAGCGCTCAGAGCATATCGATTACGCAAAATGCGCTGATGCCCTTGGCATACCGTTTGTGGCGGCAATGGCAGGCTGGGACAACCTTACGACTAAAGGAGTTGTCCAGGTTAAGCCGGATTATTTTTTCGTGTGGAATAAAAAGCATGTAAAAGAGCTGAAAGAAATACATGATTATGACTCTGGCCGGGCGATTTACACAGGGGCGCCCCCTCTTGACATCTGGCTTGATAAAAAACCGAGCGTCAGTTACGAGCGGTTTTGCGCAAATACCGGATTAAACCCTGATCTTCCTTTTATAACATATCTTTGCTCCTCCAAAAATATCGCAAAGGACGAAGATGTATTCATAGAAAAAATGATAGAGCATTTTCGCGCGATAACTGGCGCGCCAGAATTTTCGATTCTAGTAAGACCACATCCTGAAAATATGAAAATATGGAGGGAACGGCGTGTAAGCGGAACTGTCTTAAGCCCCGAAACGTATCCTGCGTATTATAGTAAAGACGCCAAGAATCACTATTTTGACACGATGTACTATTCATCATGCGTTGTCGCCATAAACACAACTGCTATTTTAGAAGCGGCTCTTCTGGGCAAACCGTGTATATCCCTGGTTACCGATCACTATCAGGCGACCCAGATAAAGACAAAACATTTTAACCTCTTGCTAAACGCTGATTTTTTGCTGATAGCCAATAATTTTGACGACGCTATTGAATATATTAAAGGAGCTATCAGGGGCGATGATCCGAGGAGAAATGAGAGGCGGCGATTTGTAGAATCTTTTATTCGTCCATGGGGGATGGGTGTGTCCGCGTCAGAGCTGATGGGAAAAGCGTTGGAGGATATCGCTAATGGAGTGAGCGTAAATGATATTTACAAAAAACTTTCGCAGACTCAGGATAAACATGAAGCAAACCATAGCGTTGATCTAAAGAAAATATCTTTATGATAATATTTTAATGTGCGGGATCGCCGGTTTTATAGACGCTACTTGTAACATACCTTCTGATGAAATGGCCGGGAGAGCGAGAAAAATGGCGCGGGCGATAAAGTATCGTGGCCCGGACGATGAGGGCGTATGGGTGGATGAGACAGCCGGTGTCGCGTTTGGGCATCGGCGTCTTTCTATTCTCGATCTTTCCGATAAGGGACGCCAGCCAATGATTTCAGCGAACGGCCGGTATGTTATTGCCTATAACGGTGAAATATACAATCACATCTCCATCCGCAAAGCCCTCGATAAAGATCATTACGGGATCAGATGGCGCGGCCATTCCGATACTGAAGCTCTTTTGGAGGCGATTGATAAATGGGGTATGGAAAAAACTCTTAATGAAATTAACGGAATGTTTTCTTTCGCTCTTTGGGACAGGAAAGAAAAATCAGTAACTTTCGCCAGGGACAGAATTGGGAAAAAACCTCTCTACTACGGTTGGGTTTCCAAAACCCTTGTGTTCGGCTCAGAGCTGAAAGCTATTCAAAAATATCCAGGATTTCACTCCGATGTGAATCGAGACTCTCTGGCCCTGTTGCTAAGGCACAACTACATACCGTCACCCTACAGCATATATGAAAATATTTACAAATTGCCACCGGGAACAATAATGACTTTTCGGCGTGATCAGTTAATTAACCTGGAAAATTTTTCACCGGCGCCTGTAGACGGAGGTCAAACGGCTTTATCGCCGAAACGGTACTGGTCCGCCAAGACAGTTCTGGAGCAAGGATCTAAAAACCGGTTTGCAGGAACCGAATTGGAGGCCCTGGACGAACTTGATAAATTGCTTGGAGACGCGGTTAAACTGCGTATGGTCGCCGACGTGCCTGTGGGCGCTTTTCTTTCCGGTGGCATCGATT
>DRJW01000066.1 GCA_011052055.1 Nitrospirota bacterium | reverse complement strand
TTCAGGTTGTCGATGGCTCTTTTGCTGGCCGTCTTGCACATCACGCCTGTGTTTGCGATTTCTTCAGACATAATTTGCGCTGAAAATATGGCCAACTCAATGGCGCAACCGGTTTCAGGCGACGTCGCCGTTGACCGTATTGACAAAGACAAAGGCGGAGACAGGCAAAACAACGGCGGGCCGAAATGCGATGGTGATATGGCCAAGTGTTCGTCGTGCAATCTTACGATAACCAACCCTCAGGATTTTCAGGTGTTCAGTGAAGCGCATTTGAATTTACCTGTCTCCCCGTCTTATCATACGTTTTCCTCTTTCTTATTTGACCGACCCCCCCAAATTCTTTCCTAGCTGATTCGTCTTTTCCGCGTATTTCGCGGAATCGCGCGGGGCTACCTAATTAGCGCCCCTTGGTTTGCGTAAACAATCTGGCGAATTGGCTCCCTGGCGTGTTTGACGGACAAAATGTTCAAAATACAAACTGCGCTGATCCACGCAAATAACATCCGGCGCCGCCGCGCAAAGGGCTATCTGGTTGACGGATCGATTTAATAAGTGGCGGTTAAGGCAATGGAGTTAGAACTGGTTTAGGTTAGAGGAAATCGTGAAGATGCAAAAGTCATACGTTTTTAATATATGCCGGACACCTGGCTGTTTATCTTGCGGGATTTTATTTGGAGCTTCCAATGTCGAAAAAAAATAAATCCTTGAAGCGGATAAACGAGAGAAAAATAAAACATGGCAAAACAAGCGGCCTGCTTTATATAGCTGGAGCCTTGTTCGTATTACTGGCGGTGTTTATCGGCTTACGCCCTTTTGGACTGGCGGGAGGCCCATCGCCTGTCACGGATCCGGCGACTATCGCGTATCTTGAAAAAGTGAAAAAGGCAGGTCTTGTCGAGACAAGGCAGCTCATACCTTCGCGACGATATGATGGCAGGGTCGCGCAAGCCTACAAAAATGCGGTAAAAATCCCTGGGGTCTTGGATTCCATCTACTGCTATTGCAAATGCAAAGAAAATCCACGTTTTCACCACAAAAACCTGCTTACATGCTTTACAGACGATCACGCCTCAAAATGCGGCATATGCCTGAGCCAGTTTAATATGGCCTGGAGCATGTCGAAAGAAGGTAAATCAAGCGAAGAAATCCGGGTTGCGGAGGACAATTTTTTTGGAAAGCGAAGTTAGGAGCGCTCGACAATCGTAGAGGAGATTTAACAATAAATGATGGCAACGGGAAAAAATAACATGTTGTGGTTTCAGGCGCTGGAGAACGATCACCAACTGTCACATGTTCAATGTAGAAAAGTACTTTTAGAAATTTAACAAGGCGAAGATATGCGTAATATTATTATTTTAGTGTTGGCGGCGGTCGGAATTCTTATGCCGAGAGTCAGTTACGGAAATGAAGCGATTTCTGTTAAAGAGGCGGTACAGCTTGCTATTAGCGCCAATCCAGGGTACGCCGCGCAGAAAGCCCATGCGCGCGCGCTGGCTGAAATCCCTGCGCAGGTGGGAACCCTGCCCGATCCGGTGCTTTCGGTCAACGCAATGAACCTCCCCGTCGCTAGTTTTTCGATAACGGATGAAAACATGACGCAGTTGCAAGTAGGCTATTCCCAGGCGCTTCCCTTTCCCGGAAAACTGGGGTTACGCAAACAAGCGGCGGAAAGCAGAGCCAAAGCCTCTCAATTTGATACCAGCGAGTTTCTGTTGAAATTAGAGCGAAATGTTCGCATCAGCTGGTGGAACCTGTTTTATCTCGACCGCGCTATTGAAATAGTAGGTCTCAACCAGAACCTTTTGCGAGGGTTCATTCGTATCGCGGAAATAAAATATAAACTCGGCAAAGGATTGCAACAGGATGTACTGCTGGCGCAACTTGAGTTATCGAAGCTACTCGATGTCGAAATCAGTTTAATATCCGCCCGCAGAGAAGTAGAGGCGGATTTCAACGCGCTTTTGAATCGGCCTGCGATTGTGCCGGTGGCGATCTCGGAGAAGATTAATGAAGACATACCGTCTGTGCCAGATGAAGCGGAGCTAAACATGATCGCTGTCAAAAACCGGCCCTTGCTGGCTTCCCGATCTGAGGAAATCGGGTCTGCCGAGGCCGAGGTGGAGTTAGCGAAGAAAGATTATTATCCCGATTTCAAACTTGGCGCCGTATATGGAAATCGAAGCGGTAATAACCCGGTGAACGGAGAAGGGCGCTCTGATCTTTCCAGCTTGATGTTCAGCATGAATCTCCCGATCTTTACTTCAACAAAGCAGGATCGGCGCCTTGAGCAAAGGTTTGCTGAGCATGCCAGATCAAAATTTTACCTTCAGGACGCGAAAGAATCTGTTTTGGCCGAGGTGTCGCGCGCATTTGCCGATTATAATAAAGCGCGTGAGCAGGCGGACTTGTTTAAAAACGGTATAATTCCGCAAGCGACCCAGACCGTAGCTTCAATGCTCGCCGGATACCAGGTGAACAAGGTCGACTTTCTCAACCTTGTTCGCTCCCAGGTCACACTTTATAACTACGAAACCCAGTACTGGAAAAAACAGGCGGAAGCCAACCAGGCGCTAGCCCGGCTCACTGCCGCCACCGGAAAGGAAATCATTAATGAATAAGCAAATTATCGTGACTGCGTTGCTGTCGCTTACAATAGGCGCGGGGATCAGTTATATCGTTCCCATGATGGGGGCTCAACAGCCTCAGCAAGGGGCCGCGCAAAAAGCAGACAGCAATAAAGAGCGAAAGCCGCTCTATTACCGTCACCCGATGAATCCGGCCAACACAAGTCCTGTCCCCGCCAAAGATGGCATGGGTATGGATTATATTCCGGTCTATGCCACCGGCGCAGGCAAAGGCTCTGGCCCTGCCGGTGTAGTGAAGATAGACCCGGTGGTTTCCCAGAGTATTGGCGTTCGCACGGCCCGCGCCGTAAAAAAGAAGCTTACCCACAACATACGCACCGTTGGGCTGATAGATTATGACGAAAAACGTGTAACACGGCTACATCCAAAAGTGGAGGGCTGGGTTGAAGAGCTGTATGTGGACACAACTGGAGAGCATGTCAAAAAGAACATGATGCTGTTGGCGATTTACTCGCCAGAACTGGTCTCTACTGAGGAGGAGTACCTGCTTGCGCTGAAAAATCTGGAATCTCTAAAAAACAGCGTCCATCCTGATATCAGGGAGGGCGCGCAAAACCTTTTGCGCTCGTCGCTGGAGCGGTTGCAACTGTTTGATGTTCCAGACCACCAGATCAGGGAGATCGAACGCGGCCAGACAATAGTCAGAAATATGCATATTCAATCACCCTTCGACGGCATCGTTGTCAAGATCGGCGTCCGTGAAGGACAGTATGTCACGCCTGCGACAGAACTTTATAAAATCGCCGATTTATCCACTATCTGGATCTATGTTGATATTTATGAAGACGAGATGCCCTGGGTCAGTACTGGCGATATGGCTGAAATGCGGGTAACCGGCATTCCTGGTAAAACATTTAGGGGGAAGGTCACCTACATATATCCATACCTTGATTCAAAAACCCGCACCAACAAGATTAGGCTGGAATTTAAAAACCCTGACCGCGCTCTCAAGCCGGACATGTTCGCCAACGTAACTTTGTTGACCAGTAAACAGCTCGACGCTGTTGCTATTCCGAGTGAAGCTATTATACGCACTGGAAGACGGGATCAGGTATTTATCGTCACGGGGCCTGGAAGATTCGAGCCACGCGAAGTAACACTCGGTGTTTCAACGGATGGTGAAGTGCAAATTGTAGATGGGGTCAAGGCAGGCGAGGAGGTGGTGACCAGCGCGCAATTCCTGATTGATTCGGAATCTAAATTGAACGAGGCGACCGCCAAAATGATGGAGCCGAAAGGATCTATGGAAAAGCAAGACGACCCGGACATGAAAGGCATGGACATGCAGGGTATGGATATAAAAGGCATGGATAAAAAGAACATGCAGATAGAGGACAAAAAATGATCGCTTCTATTATTCAATGGTCAATTACCAATCGTTTCCTTGTGCTGATAGGCACTGCGCTTGTCTTTGTCGCTGGTCTGTTGGCGATCAAGAACACACCTCTCGACGCGATCCCTGACCTTTCTGATGTGCAGGTTATCGTTTTTACCGAATATCCAGGGCAGGCGCCGCAGGTGGTCGAGGATCAGGTCACCTATCCTTTGACAACCGCTATGCTGTCTGTGCCCGGCACAACAGTTGTGCGCGGCTATTCTTTCTTCGGCTTCTCATTTGTCTACATCATCTTTGAAGACGGAATAGACATGTATTGGGCCAGGAGCCGTGTGCTCGAATATTTGAACTATGTCGCAGGAAGGCTACCTTCAGGCGTGACCCCTACGCTTGGGCCGGACGCCACCGGTGTCGGCTGGATATATGAATATGCGCTGGTGGACAGGACAGGGAAACACGATCTCTCACAATTGCGATCAATCCAGGATTGGTATCTGCGTTATCCGCTTCAGACGGTGCAGGGCGTATCTGAAGTCGCCAGCATCGGAGGTTATGTCAAGCAATATCAGGTTGAAGTAGACCCGGACGCTCTGCTCGCTTACAACATTCCGCTATCCAAAGTGAGACATGCGATCAAACGATCCAACAGCGATGTCGGCGGCCGGTTGATTGAGATGGGTGAGACGGAGTATATGGTCAGTGGCCGCGGTTACATACAATCTGTAAAAGACCTGGAGATGACACCAATCGGCGTTGATAAGAAGAGTGGTACGCCGATATTTCTTAAGAATGTGGCCAATATCCATCTTGGGCCAGAGATTCGGCGAGGTGTTGTCGAACTCAACGGCATAGGCGAGGTTGTCGGCGGTGTGGTGATTATGCGGTTCGGTGAAAACGCAATGGCCACAATAGAGGGGGTCAGGGAAAAGCTTGAAGAGCTAAAAGAAGGTCTTCCAGAGGGCGTTGAAATAATTCCCGTGTACGACCGGGGAGACCTCATCGAACGGGCGGTGGATAACCTGAAAGAAAAGCTGATAGAGGAATCGATAGTCGTCGCCATAATCTGCCTTGTTTTTCTGATGCACGCCAGGTCAGCGCTGGTCGCCATTTTGACACTTCCCATCGGCATCATGATGGCGTTTATTGTAATGAACTGGCAGGGGATTAACGCGAACATCATGTCGCTCGGAGGCATTGCCATCGCCATCGGGGCGATGATCGACGGCGCCATCGTCATGATCGAGAACGCGCATAAGCATCTGGAAGAAGCGGAAGATAGGAAAAAGGCCTCTTTAACGATCAATGAACGATGGATTGCGATAGGCGAAGCGTCTAAAGAAGTGGGGCCGGCCCTTTTCTTTAGCCTCCTCATAATTACGGTGTCATTCGTACCCGTTTTTACCCTTCAGGCGCAGGAGGGCAGGCTGTTTTCACCTTTGGCGTTCACCAAAACCTATGCGATGGCGTCTGCGGCGATTTTGGCCGTGACCCTTGTGCCGGTATTCATGGGCTATTTTATTCGGGGGAAAATCCCGAAAGAGTCTTCCAATCCGCTGAATAGACTCCTGCACTGGGTTCATTCTCCGTCGCTCAGTGTTGCGATGCGATATCGCAAGACCACTATTTTTGGAGCGCTCGTTTTATTGGCGATAGGGGCATACCCGCTAATGCATATTGGATCGGAATTTATGCCTCCTCTTGACGAGGGGGACATTCTTTACATGCCCACGACCTATCCCGGTATTTCCATCACCAAGGCAAAGGAGATCATGCAACAGACCGACAGAATCCTTGTCTCTTTTCCGGAAGTGCACCATGTGTTCGGAAAAGTAGGGAGGGTGGAGACCGCTACCGATCCTGCTCCGCTTTCAATGATGGAGACAACGGTCAGGCTCAAAACAAGAGATAAATGGCCCGATCCTACGAAAACGACCAAGGAATTGATGAGCGAGATGGATGCGGCGATAAAATTTCCAGGTGTCGCCAACGCCTGGACAATGCCTATCAAAACACGTATTGACATGCTTTCAACCGGTATCAAGACTCCTATCGGCATAAAGGTGGCCGGGCCGGATTTGAATGTCCTCGAAAGGGTGGCGGGTGATATTGAGCGGGCCGTGAAAATGCTACCCGACACACTCTCCGCGTTCGGCGACAAGACGGCAGGCGGATATTACATCGATTTCAATATTCGCAGATATGAAGCCGCCCGGTACGGACTGACCGTAGGGGATGTGCAGGATGTTATCGCGACGGCCATCGGTGGTATGAACATCACGGAGACAGTGGAAGGATTGGAGCGGTATCCTATTAATCTCAGGTATCAAAGAGGACTGCGCGATAATCTGCAAGCGCTGAAACGTGTGCTTGTCCCCACGCCAACAGGAGCGCAGGTGCCGCTATCACTGGTGGCCGATCTTGTAGTGCGAAGAGGGCCGCCAAGCATCAAAACCGAGGATGCGCGTCCGAACGCATGGATATACGTTGATATTACATCGACAGATATTGGAGGCTACGTTAAACAGGC
This sequence comes from Nitrospirota bacterium, assembly GCA_011052055.1. Lineage (GTDB taxonomy): Bacteria > Nitrospinota_A > UBA7883 > UBA7883 > UBA7883 > DRJW01. Next base: position 841 of record DRJW01000066.1, on the reverse strand, counting down.
CAAGGAGATACTCAAAGAAAAAGTTAAAATTCCACCTGGCTATACGATTAGTTGGTCGGGGCAGTTTGAATATATGGAGCGAGCGGCCCAAAGACTTCGTATTGTGGTTCCTGTAACACTGATAGTAATATTTTTACTGCTCTTTTTTAACTTCGGAACCATTATCGAACCGCTCATTGTTATGATCTCGATACCGTTCGCGCTTGTCGGCGGGTTCTGGCTGGTCTATCTCCTCAACTTCAATCTATCGGTGGCGGTCGGGGTTGGATTTATAGCGTTATCCGGGGTCGCCGCCGAAATAGGTGTGCTTGTTCTGACCTTTATCGACCATCAGGTTGAAGATCATAGGAAGGAAGCGGGCGGGAAGTTGAGTACCGAGGCGATCATGGAGTCAGTGCACCTCGGCGCGTCCCAGCGTGTGCGCCCGATAATCATGACCGCAGTTGCGATTGTCGCAGGGCTTTTGCCGATAATGTGGGGGAGCGGAACAGGCTCCGGAGTCATGCAACGCATCGCGGCGCCAATGGTTGGAGGGATGATCACCACGACAATACTCTGCTTACTTGTTTTACCGGTCATTTACGCAACGGTTCTGGCATGGCAAGAAAAAAGAAAGGTCTGAATATGGTTGCGCAAAAACCATTTGATGAAACGGATTACCGTAGGACTCGAAATAAGCGTATATTAACTCTCTTTTTGAACTTGAATTACAGGAGAAATATTATGAAACAGATGATAGCCATTATGTATGTAATGGCTCTGCTTATTACTCCGTCGGCGTTCGCCTCCGGCGATCATGAGCAGATGAAAGGGCATGGACATGGTAAGCATGGCTCCATGG
>DRJW01000065.1 GCA_011052055.1 Nitrospirota bacterium | reverse complement strand
GAGCCGGGGTCTCGCGCCGGAATAGATGAGATACCGGATCAAGTCCGGTATGACAATGAATATGAGCGCCCCCTCGGCCTGGCGGCCATACCCATAACAGGCGATGTTCGCACAAAGCTTTCCCCTCCTTATCGAGGAGGGGATCAAGGGGCGCTAAGGTTTATCTGTGAGAGTCACGCGCACAAAACGCTCAACAACAGCCAAAGCTTTCGTCTTCTGTCTGCTTCTCTTTTGTGGCCATCTCGCTTGCCGAAGAGCATGAGCAGTCAAAGGCTCCGAGATGGGCGATCTCGCCCGACACATGGAACATCGATGCGAAACGGCTTTTGGTTATTATATCAGCCGTGTTCTTGCATATTCGAACTGGATCGCCAGCAGGGAACAGATGATTCAAGTCCAGAGAGTAAGCCTCCGGCTTGCCGACAGCTGACCCGTTGTAAACCGCAACCTGCCCGTAATCTTCGCAATGCTCCTCCATGTCGATTTTGAATCCACGGAATACGATAGACCGGAAATGAATCCCTTCGATCACATCATCCACAACCCGCCTGTAAGTCTGCCGTACATCGTTGAATCCTGCGTTATTCATCTTTTTTATAAAGTCACCTTCGTAGTCAGCGCCCGTGAGACATTCCGAATAAAGTTTTGGGTTATTGGCCAGCTCTTCCGGTATGCGCCTGTCGGCGACGATATCGGCGATCAGAAATTCGCCGCCTTTTTTTAAAACGCGGTAAATTTCCCGGAACACAGCGTCTTTATTCTGCGACAGGTTAATGACGCAGTTAGAAATTACGCAATCGACAGAATCGTCCGGGACATCCAGCGATTCTATATCACCGAGTATAAACTCGACGTTAGGCGTATCGTAACCGAGATTTTTCATTATGGGATCGATGTTGCGTTGCGCGATATCGAGTTGCTCGATTGTCATATCCACGCCTATAACCTTGCCCGCCGGGCCGACGAGCTTGGCCGCTATGAACACGTCGATCCCGGAGCCGCAACCTAGATCCAGCGCCGTCAAGCCGAAAGCTTCGTCAGGTATGGGCGATCCGCAACCGAACCTGCGGGATTTTACTTCTTCGGTAATATGCTTTAAAAGTTGCGTGTTGTAATCTGTGACGCAACAGGCGTCATGCTCAAGGCTCTCCGTGTTTTGGATACGCTTGCCGTAATAATCCTGGATTGCTTCTTTCATTTATTCTCGACCCTTATTTTAGATGGTGGAGATAATTCTAAATCGAAAAATCTTTATGTCAACTCCTGCTTTTTATATGAAACGCTCCTGACGCCTCCAGCTGTATTCTTTTCGTCTGATTTCACCGCCAACGCCGCTTGATATTTACCGATAACCGGGAATATCAAGCCAGATTGCATACAAAATGCGATAACTGAAGAATCGAGGCGTTACTTTTTGGAACAGGCCTGTTTACCGTAAGTTACGGTAAATTATCTTAAACATGGCATATGAAACTATTTACTTATTATTTCTTATATTATCAATTACTTAACTATCACATGAACGATTTTTGCTAATATTGGCTCACACATTGCTTTTACTAATTAAGTTAGGATAGTTACGCTAATCTGAATAATAGAGAAAATGACTATAACTGGAATTCTGAACACGGCCCGGACGCTCAAACAAGGCGCGACAATGCATATCGCAAAAGACGCGCCCGAATATCTGGAGGCGATCAGCTATGTGGGAATTAGCGAAGACGACCTTGACAAGGCCGGGTTGAAAGAGGGCGATAATATAAAAATCGTTTCAGAAAATGGAGAGGCTGTCGTCAAAGTGAAAAAGATGGATGTACAGTCGTCCAGTTTTTTCATGCCCCTGTCATATATCGCCAACAGACTTGTTTCGGCGGAAACCCACGGCACCGGAGTTCCCAGCTTTAAAAACACGGAAGTTACAATCACCAAGGCTTAAAAAAATTAAAGGATAAACTATGGCTACTAAATCAGATACAACTTCGGAGACGAAGGTTTTCGAAAACGTGGTCTGCCCTTTTTGCGCCACGCTTTGCGACGACCTGAAGGTACACGTAACAAACAACCAGGTCGGCAAGATGATTAACGCATGTAACCTTTCAAAAGGAGTGTTCCAGAACGCCCACAAAGACTGGACGACTCCGATGATCGACGGCAAGCAAGTCGAATATGACCACGCCGTCGAGGAGGCGGCCCAAATTCTGGCCAAAGCGAACAACCCGCTTATCTACGGCCTGGCCGCAACGGACGTGGAAGCGCAGAAAAAATGTATCGAGCTTGCGGACTTGATCGGAGCTAACCTCGACAACGCATCTTCGGTCTGACATTCCCCGACAATGGTGGCGTTACAGCTCGGCGGTGCGCCGGCGGCCACTTTGGGAGAGGTTAAAAACCGCTCCGACCTGGTGATTTTCTGGGGCTCGAATCCGGCCGATTCCCATCCGCGCCATTTCACCCGCTATTCCGGAACGCCAAAAGGACGTTTTAATCCGAGAGGAAGGAAAGACAGGTATATCGTCGTTGTCGACATACGCAAGACACCCTCCGTAAAATATTCCGACGAGTTCATCCAGATCAAGCCAGGTTACGATTACGAAATTTTAACCGTCATGCGAATGCTTGCCAACGGCAAGCGCCCCGACCAGGACGAGGTAGGCGGCGTAAAAGTGGACACGCTCGAAAAACTGGTGGATCGATGTAAAAAAGCGCGGATGGGTGTTCTGTTCTTCGGGCAGGGAATAACGGAAACCCGTGGCAAACACCAGAACTCGGCGGCGATTTACCAGTTCGGCAAGGATATGGCCGCTCATGCCAAGTTCCTTACATTGCCGATGCGCGG
>DRJW01000064.1 GCA_011052055.1 Nitrospirota bacterium | reverse complement strand
GCGTCACTGGCCGACTGCGCAAGCGCGCGGAACTTTCGCTCGCTAGCGCTTAAAGATTCCTCCGCCTTCTTGCGCTCGGTTATGTCGTGTGCTGTGCCAATCAGGTGGAGGGGCTTGTTAAAATAGTCGCGATATACTTTTCCCTTGGCATGAACAACTCTCTCTTCATCATCCGGCCTGACTATCCTGTATTCGATGTCGATGAGCGTATCATTCTTAACTGACTCGTCCACAGCTTGTTTTGTGATTTCCCTGTCATCCGGATGTATGGTGTCAAGAAACGTCTCTAATGTTGGATTGAACTCCTGCGGCTGGCGGCCAAATATTCTATAAGTCTCATCCGACCATTCAATCTCATTGGTTTCGATATTCCAATCAAAACTTCCGATGTGAGAGATTTCCTGTGATTGTTCTAGTCTCCTCGCGTTGTCCACCGCTTTTATCTCGGTTTCTTTATGGTACAGGGTTAAAATAGCGGTGATCCAGATCGCGAATATGGCGAGAAAGCGGTTTATGAGAGCTATCCACAACAGGCCTCCTTCTGGAGAGAGAAAAAAACCGATGACTGTCATTATCGTGCCCAGAATTCCTATTGAAATAATAAAAAACCTGGTGGGCGATAATATGGAAAAGAGGAAAAGCGCGACATACGGAACACCGCCAGCCACGCCTAAAGGAATCGATGTATCTATGTAGAGTATAACGGCGGCAAGTAAAACAGGCGCCGCCAGAAACCAGTAATTATTCGTTTTTCTTTCAAGAGAGATTTCCGAATCTGGCCCAACAAAGGGTCTGGTAAGCCGGTTAATCATAAATATGCCGAACCCAAGGATAATCATCGCGAGCAAACCGGTCGTTAGTCCAGCAACAGCGAAGGGCCTTTGGATTTCAGAAATATCTATTTTGGCCACGATACCGATCTTAAAATCGGACCAGTTGACCGGCTCAAAAGCCGCCAGAACCCGCTCCCCCCGGTAATCCACCCCTTCAACCGATCCTGATTCCCCTTTCAGGGCGCGCCGCATCGGCTCGGCGATATGGGAATCGAAAGGAACAGGCTTTGGCGCATCCATGTCGAGAAATCTGTGACTGAAAAGAAAAACAATTTGACCTCCCTCAAGTTTGGCAAGAGTGAACTCCCCGGTTTCACCAAACCCTTTGTCCATGTCGTGGGCCATTATGACCTGGCTGAGGGTGGCTCCATAAGCTCCCTCTGGATGATCCTCCGTGCTGAATTGAGCGTCAAATTTCGCCATAGACTCTATCAGGCGCGCCTGGCTTTGAGCGATCTCTATAAGCCGCTCTCTTTGTTGTTGAAAAGAAACATAGTATGACATTCCAATCGCAAGAGAACCTATCAGGAAGGAGACAGCCGCCATTATGCTGATCAGATAGTATATTTTCTCCTTGTCTATCTCATTTTTTTTCATGCCGTCTCTTTGTTCAAATTGGTTATCAACTGTTCAGGTCAGTCAGGACCGGGAAGGCCATTCCCTCTAGACATCTCACGAATCCCTACCGCTAAAGGATTATTTTTTGATATTGCCTAATACACTAAACGACCTGGACTGTCTGGATGATAGCGTAATTCGTTTATCGATGAACTGTTTTATATCGTTACGCTGATATAGTCAAGAGTTTCTTCTTTTATCATCGATTCTCCCTTCATCGTGACTATATTTACGTTGTACGCAAGCCGGTCTATTGGCCGGGCCGCCCACTTCCGGGCAGGAGCTTTTTTTAGCCTGGCGCAGGGGTAGCGGTTTTGCAATATTAGACAAAAGTCATAGTCGTATCCGCCTG
>DRJW01000063.1 GCA_011052055.1 Nitrospirota bacterium | reverse complement strand
CATAGCTATTATGGTCAATCTCAAAACCGGCATGGGGGTGTAAACGTCGGCGCAGGTTTTATTTCGGGTAGGGAAAAAGGTCGGCGCAGTTGGTCGCCCTGTATCTATCGTCTTTAAATACAAGATGCGCTCTTGTGAACTGTGTCGGTGATGTCAGCCCGCAGGCGGCGCTAAGGGCGAACAGGCCGACCCGCACCGTTATAAGATAATTTAGCGTTCTATATTTTTTCTCATCGACAAATAAAAGCCGTTGCAGTTTTTTATTCGTGGTGGCCACTCCCACCGGGCACTCATTAGAGTGACACTGCTCGGCCATGATGCATCCTACGGATATCATAAAAGACCTGGCTCCCGCTATAAGGTCTGCGCCGAGCCCTAAAGCCACAGCCTGCTCGTCGGGAAGGTGGAGCCTTCCGGAGGCGATCAGTTTTACTTTGTCGCGCAGGCCGTTTTTCCTCAGAGCGTTGTCGGCGATGACGATCGCCGAATAGATAGGCAGGCCCAGGCTGTCGGCCATCTCTTTGTAGGTGGCGCCTGTTCCCCCCTCGCCGCCGTCTACAGTTATAAAATCGGGGCCGCCGTTTCTTTTTTTGTACTCTTCGCAGACGTCGTCGAGCGCCGTATTGTCACCAACGACAATTTTGATCCCCACCGGCAGTCCGGTCTCCTCTTGTATTTTCATAACGAGGTCAAAAAGATCGGGCACACCATGGCACGTTTGAAACCTGTTGGGACTGTCTATGGTTTTCCACGGCTCAACGCCCCGGATGGCGGCGATTTCCGGCGTGACTTTTACGCCCTCCACATGGCCCCCGCGAATTTTCGCGCCTTGCCCCAGCTTAAGCTCAAAAGCTTTGACTTCCGTTATGGCCGCTTTTTCTCTTACCAGCGCCCAATCAATTTCGCCCCCCTGGGTGCGAACCCCGAACATACCTGGCCCGATCTGGTAAACAATATCGCAACCGCCCTCAAGATGATAAGGGCTTAATCCTCCTTCGCCCGTGTTCATCCACGATCCGCCCGCCATTCCGATTCCTTTGCTAAGAGCGGTGAGGGCGCTAGGCCCAAGGGCTCCATAACTCATACCGCTCATACCCACCAGCCCTTTGATTCGCCATGGATACTGGCGGCCAGGGCCGACAACGACTGCGTTGTTATCTGTCAAGTGCCGGGGTCTTACATCGATAGACTCCACGCTTTCGTATCTTAAAAGCAAGGTTTCTTTATCGATGTTGTATTTGCGGGTCTGGATGTAGTGAGAGTTATCGAGTTCCAGCTCGCTGTTCAATTTGGGAAACATGCTGTTTTTAATATATATACCCGGCGCCGTAAAATCGCGCTTGCTTCCATAGCTGATGAGCGTTTGCAGGTATTTCGCCGCCTTGACTATCGTAACGAACTTGATGCGGCTTATAGGTTTCCCCATGTTGTCATCATCGGTGATATAGAATCGAAACTCTGGGCCGACTTTCTCTATCACATATCTTAATATTCCGAGAAACCAGTATTTGCCCCGTAGCAAAGAGCTTTTGGTCTGTCTGCTGTTATGGATGTAAAGGGTGGTGAGAAGAGTGATGGGAGTGAGAAACATTACCAGAATCAGGACAAGGGTGAGGATAGATATCAGGTGGCCGAAATTTTCAGAAAACATAGTTAATCATAATCTAATAATCTTTTTACAAGGTTAAATTATATTTTCCTGCGCGCCACCGCTCTTTTTTCCCGACCGAAAATGTCCCCGACCCCGGTGAGCGAGATCATGAATAAAAACTTCGTCTCGTCTTCCACTTTATACCCCCCGGACGGCTGGAGTACGCTGAGTTTGCGCTGATACCAGCTTAAGGAGAAACTCCAGCATCCCGGAGTGTACCTGTACCGTAAAACCGAATCTTGCGGCTCCTGCCTCTTTTCATTATATACCAGCGAATAATCAAGCGTCGACCTCCAAAACGGCAGTCCGATTTCGAAATAAGCCGTGTCCCAGGCTGTGGTGGGGTACTGAAAAGTCCTGTCTAAAGAGAAGTGGAGCAGGTTCTCGTAACGAAACCCGACTTCGGCCCTGGATTTTTGCCATATCCCTGTATAAACATTGTAATTAGCCTGATAATTTAGCATCAGCCAGTCATAAGGCCTTGTGTCAAGATCGAATAGAACAGTGGAAAGCGGCTTCTTTTTGTTTTGCGGATTTTCTTTCCTGTTGGCTTCATTTATGTTGTAGGACTGGACTATCTGAAACCTCAACAATT
>DRJW01000062.1 GCA_011052055.1 Nitrospirota bacterium | reverse complement strand
GCCGAAGGGGAGAGGTGTCTTGCGACTACGAACCGTAATTTTGTGGGCAGAATGGGGCACCCGAAATCGGAAGTTTACCTGGCCTCCCCCGCCGTAGCGGCCGCTTCGGCTGTTACCGGAGTTATCACCGACCCTGCGGACGTGGGCGGAAAATGAGGATCCGATTATGAAACTGACTGGTAAAATCTGGAAGTTCGGCGACAACATTGACACCGATGTCATTATCCCGGCCCGCTATTTAAACACCATCGATCCGGTCGAGCTTGCGAGCCATTGCATGGAGGACGCAAATCCCGAATTCGCAGGTAATGTAGGAGAGGGCGACATCATCGTCGGCGGAGCCAACTTCGGTTGCGGATCGTCGAGGGAGCACGCGCCTATAGCCATCAAAGGCGCCGGTGTGTCTTGCGTGGTGGCGGAGTATTTCGCGCGTATTTTCTACCGCAACGCCTTTAACATGGGCCTGCCCATCCTCGAATGTCCAGACGCGGCCAAAGAGGCGGAGACTGGCGACATTTTATCTGTGAATCTGGCTGAAGGAACGATAAGAAACGAGACGAAGGGCAAAACGTACACTGCCGCTCCTGTCCCCCCTTTTATGAGGGAGCTTATCGACGCTGGCGGGCTGATGGCCTATACGATGAAGAATCTGAAGGGTTAGGCGCCGCGCGCTACACCGTCGTCCTGAGCGGCGCGAAGGATCCTGTTTTTTCCTTTGAACACCACCCCGTTGCGGGCGCGGCCCAGCCACCCCCCTTTGTGTCACCTCGGGCATTGATCCGGGGTCTGCTGAGATTCCCGGCCCGGAGGCCGGAATGACAATGAGGGGCCGGTCAGCCGGTGATCTGTTTAAGCGCTTCCGGGAGCATTTCGAGAATATCTGTGGGTGTGAAACTTCGCGGGTCATATTTCTCCGCGTATCTGTCGGCGCATTGACCGTGCAGAAAAACCGGCGCGACGGCGGCGTCTTCCGGGTGGGCGCCCTGGGCCAGGGCTCCTGCGATCATTCCGGCCAGCACATCCCCCGCCCCGCCTGTGGCCAGCCCGTTGTTTCCGGTATGGTTGAAATAGACTTCGCCACTTGGCGAGGCGATAACCGTGCCCGCTCCTTTTAAAACCACGACGCTACCTGTTTTTTTCGCGTAGCCTGCGGCTGTCTTTATCCTGTCCGCCTGAACCTGGGCCGTTGTCTTGCCGGTGAGCCTGGCCATCTCGCCCGGATGAGGCGTGATAATGGTCGGCGCTTTTCGCTTTTTGAGAATATCGCTTTTATTTCCGATGCAGTTCAATCCATCAGCGTCTATAACCATCGGAATGTCGAGCGACCTGATGACCTTTTGCGCGAATTTGATAGTGGAGGCGTCTGTCGAAATCCCCGGCCCGATAAGAACAGCTGTTTTATCTTTTGCGAAATCGATAAATTCCCCCACAGCTTTCTCCGAGATAGAGCCGGATTTTGTCTGGGGCAAGGATAACGACATCAGCTCAGGACGGGCAAGGGGAAACATGCCGGCGATCTCTTCCGGCCCGGCGGCGGTAACAAGCCCGACGCCCATTTTCAAAGCGCCAGAACCGGCCAGAATCGGGGCCCCGCTCATCCCGCGCGATCCGCACGCCATGACAAGATGCCCGAACTGGCCTTTGTGCGCGTCCCAGGCGCGTGACGGAAGTATCAGCGTGATGTCCGAACTCTCCATCATATATGCGGCGCATGGAGATTCAGAAATAACTTTTTGGGGGATGGATATGTCTGCGACTACAAGATGGCCGGTGAAATTGCGGGCGGGCGAAGTGACCAGCCCCACCTTTGGCAGTTGCAGGGCCACGGTGATATCCGCGTTGAAACATTTGTCAGGGGCGACGCCGCTGTCGGAGTCGACGCCTGTAGGTATGTCCACCGCTATTTTCAGGCCGGAGCTATGGTTCATCGCGTCTACAATACCGGCGTAGATCCCTTTTAATCTTCCCTTCGATCCTGTTCCCAGCAAAGCGTCGATAACAACCGCCGAATGCATGAATTTTGGCTTGAAATCGCTCAAATGTTTTTTTCGGGTTATCTGTTTGACGTTACCTCCGATGTTTGAATATGCTTCGAGGTTTATTTTGGCGTCGCCTTTAAGCTCTCCTTTTCTTACAGCCAGAAATACGGTGGGCTCTGCGCCCATATTGTAGAGATGGCGGGCTGTGACTAT
>DRJW01000061.1 GCA_011052055.1 Nitrospirota bacterium | reverse complement strand
GCCGCCCATTATAACGGATGCGGCCAGCATGATAGATCCTGACCGAGCGATGTTAAACCCGTCTATCGATTCAAGGCGTTTTCGCAACAGCCACAATAGCGCCAGAATGTTTACCATCGACGATATCGACGTGGCCAGCGCAAGGCCGCCATGCTTTAGCGGGCCCATCAAAAGAAGATTCAACGCGACATTCAAAGCCATGCACCAGGCCGCGATTTTTGTTGGAGTGGACGTATCCTGCAAAGAGTAAAACGCCGATACTGTAACTTTTACCCCTGCGAACGCGACAAGCCCTATAGCGTACAGGCTAAGGGCGAGAGCCGATCCGGCTCTTGCGGCTTCATCGAATTGTCCTCTTTCAAAAAGTGTGTTTATCATGGGATTCGCCAGGATTATCAGCCCTACAGTGGAGGGGATCGAGACAAAAAGGATCATTCGCAGTGAGTGTGACAACAGATCTGCAAGTTTTTCGGTTTTACCTTCCGCCACTTCTCTAGACATGATCGGCAGGGCCGCTATCCCCACCGCGACACCGAAGACGCCCAGCGGAAACTGAACGAGCCTGTTGCCGTAAAAAAGGTAAGAGACGCTTCCCTCCGGCAGGAGCGAGGCCAGAATCGTATCAACGAACACATTGATTTCGGCTACCGCCATTCCGAAAGCCGCAGGGATCATCAAGAGGCCTATTTTTCTTGTCGCCACATCCTTTAAATCGAACGATGGGACATATCTGAAACCAAGCTTTAAAAGGGGCGGAATCTGGACGGCCATTTGCAACACTCCCCCGATAAGGACGCCAATGGCCAATGCCGTGGTCGGCTCCTCGAATTTGTCGTAAAACAAAAGGGCGCAAACTATGATGGATATGTTTAACAGGGCCGGAGCGATGGCGGGAATGAAAAAGCGGCCCATGGAGTTTAGCGCCGCCATAAATGTCGCCGCGATAGAGATGACAAGCAGGTAAGGAAACATGATGCGGGTAAGCTGTGTCGTTAACTCGTATGTATGCGGATCGCTGGTGAAGCCGGGGGCTATGACTTTAACTATCCAGGGCGCGAAGATGACACCGCCTGCGGTCACGATCATAAGCAGAGCGGTTAAAATCGTAAGAAGGTTGCAAATAATCGGAAAAGCGCCAGGCTTGCCCTTTCGCTTTAAAGCTTCGGAGTAGACTGGAACAAAAGCCGCCGTCAACGCGCCTTCTGCGGTAAACCGTCTTAACAGGTTTGGGATTCTGAAGGCTACGAAAAAAGCGTCGGCGGCGGCGCGGGCGCCGAAAAGATCGGCTATTATCATATCGCGGAGATAGCCGAACAACCTTGAGATAAGTGTGGCCAGAGCGACGGAGCCGGCGGCGCGGGTTAAATATTCTTTAGAGGAGCTTTCAGGGCCGGGGGAGGGCGGGTCAGCTGTCATTCTCTAACAAGTCGGAGTTGACCCCTTCCACAAGAAAAGACCCGACCTGATCGAACAGGTATTGCCTTACCTCCTGAGCCGAGCCCAGGCCAAGAACATGGACAGCGATCTTTTTGGCGTCTGTAAGTTTAATCGAGCGAATAAACTTTTTTATTCTTGGTATGCTATGGACATCCATCGACAACTCACGTACTTTGCCGAACCCCAATAATAGCATGGCGTATGTAGGGTCTCCGGCCATTTTGCCGCAGACCGATGATGAAATGCCGGCGTCGTCGGCCGCTTTGATTACAAGCGCGATCATTCTGAGGATGGCAGGCGACAACGGCTGGTAAAGATAGGCCACTCTCTCGTT
>DRJW01000060.1 GCA_011052055.1 Nitrospirota bacterium | reverse complement strand
TGGTTACCTGCGGGGTTATTCGATTTTCTGATTAGAAAGGTCATTTCCTCCTCCTTGAACGTTACCCGCCATAAGCTTTCCTTCTGAAAAAGCTATGGCTACAAAAACTCCCACACTCTGACAACGGACTTGGGGATGGAACTTACATCTTTCCAACTACATGCAATATAGCATTTCATAACGAATTTTGCAAGCGGTTGTACAAATCAAGGTAAATGTGAGAGCATGCGAAGTCATGGCTATAACGGGTGTAACGAGTGGATAAAGAGAATCTTATACATACAAAAGCTGTTTCCAATCTGTTAAAACATATAGCGACCCCCCTTGATATAAAGGGTATGTCGGTTAACGAGCTGGAGCAGTTGGCCGATGAGGTGCGGCGCCGGATAATAGATGTCGTTTCCAGAAATGGAGGTCATCTGGCGTCTAGCCTGGGTGTCGTGGAGCTTACGATAGCCCTTCATTATGTCTATAACGCCCCCGTAGACAGGATTATCTGGGATGTGGGGCACCAGTGCTACGCTCACAAAATTTTGACCGGCAGAAACGCTCGATTCGACACCCTTCGTAAGGCCCACGGCTTATCCGGTTTCCCAAGCATGGAGGAAAGCTCTTACGATTGTTTTAACACCGGCCATTCCGGGACTTCAATATCCGCCGCGCTCGGTTTCGCCGAGGCGCGCGATCTGCTAAATAAAAAGAACAAGGTTATCGCTGTTATAGGGGACGGGTCGTTAAGCGCGGGAATAGCTTTCGAGGGGCTTAACAACGCAGGCAGTCTGCGAACGAACCTGACCGTAGTATTAAACGACAACGAGATGTCGATATCGGGCGCCGTAGGCGCCATGTCGCAACACCTCAACAGGATCATAACCGGCAGATGGTTCGTCCGCATCGAACAGGAGTGGGATCAGATTATGAAATCGCTGGCTGGCGGTCCTGCGGCTCAGTTCTCGGAGCGCTTCAGGGGCGCCATTAAAGGGATGATGATTCCGGGAAAACTTTTCGAGGATCTGGGATATAAATATATCGGGCCTATTGAAGGCCATGAGATTTCATACCTGATAGAAACTTTTCAGGCTGTGAAAGATTTAGAGGGCCCCAAGCTTGTGCATGTGGTTACAAAAAAAGGAAAAGGCTACAAGCCGGCCGAAGAGAGGGCCACCTCGTTTCACGGCGTATCCCCGTTCGATCCAGACACGGGATCGGCCAGGAAAAAGAAAACGGGCAAGACATATACCGATGTATTTTCAGACGCCCTTGTACAGCTTGCGGACGAGGATGAAAAAATAGTCGCTATAACCGCCGCCATGCCGGATGGAACCGGCCTTACGCAGTTCTCCGAAAAATTTCCTGAAAGGTTCTTCGATGTGGGCATAGCCGAGCAACACGCCACCACTTTCGCCTCCGGTCTGGCCGTGGAAGGGTTAAAACCTGTGTTCGCCGTCTATTCCACTTTCCTGCAACGGGTGTTCGACCAGATATTGCACGATGTCTGCCTTACAAACCAGAACGTGACGTTCGCGGTCGACCGCGCCGGCATTGTGGGGGAGGATGGAGCCACCCATCAGGGCGCTTTTGATCTTTCATTCTTGAGGATCGCTCCGAACATGGTGGTAATGGCGCCAAAAGACGGGCAGGAGCTTCGCTCTATGCTCAAGACAGCCATAGAATATCCGGGGCCGGCGGCGTTGCGCTATCCAAGAGGGGCTACGAGTGGGGTCAAGCTGTCGGCTAAAATAAAAGCTATCCCGATAGGCAAGGCTGAGCTCTTGAAAAAAGGGGACGACCTTTGCATCGTAGCCGTAGGCAGGCTGGTGGACTTCGCCCTCGAAGCGGCGGATCGTCTTAAGAAGGATGGTTATTCAGTAGCCGTTGTCAACGCGCGGTTCATCAAGCCGCTGGATCATGAGTTGATAGCCGAGGTGGGGCGAAAATGCGGGAGAATACTTACCGTTGAGGAAAACTCTCTCACGGGAGGCTTCGGATCGGCTTTACTTGAGCTTTTCGAATCAGAAAAAATCATGCGCGTTTTTGTTCGCCGTCTGGGGATTCCCGACAGATTTATCGAGCATTCCCAGGCCGGGCTCATGCTCAAAAAGCTGGGACTGGACGTGGATGGAATAGAAAATTCCGCCCGCGAGTTTATCGACAATACCACACGCGATCCTGAAAGAATTTCTGTTTCGCTCGATCATGCCCAAAAAACGTCTGGACATCCTTCTCACTGAAAGAGGACTGGCCCGAAGCCGGAACAGGGCCCAGGCTCTGATTCTCGCCGGCGCGGTTCTGGTTGACAACGAAAAAATCGTAAAATCTGGCGCGCTGACGCCGGAAGAGTGCGAAATAACCATTAAAAAAAAGCAGGCCGATTATGTCTCCAGGGGAGGGATAAAGCTCGCTTACGCTTTAGACCGGTTCGGGATCGATCCCTCGGAAAAAATATGCGCCGATGTCGGCTCTTCCACAGGAGGTTTTACCGACTGTCTTTTGCAAAGGGGCGCCGCAAAAGTGTGGGCGCTCGACTCTGGCGTCAACCAGCTCGACTATAGACTGCGGATCGACAACAGGGTTATCGTCCTTGAGAAAACCAACGTACGGAAAATCGATCCTGCGATCATCACCGACAGCCTTGATATCATAGTCGCGGATGTTTCGTTCATCTCCCTTCGTCTGGTAATTCCTCCTCTTTTAGGGCGCCTCTCATCTAAGACGGATTTGGCTCTGCTGGTAAAACCGCAATTTGAAGCGGGAAGAGATAAAGTAGGAAAAGGCGGAATCGTGAAAGACGCGCGAATACATCAAGAGGTGATAGAAAACCTGAAAGAATATTTTGTAAAAGAAGAGAGGCTGGCTTATATCTCGGTTTGCGAGTCGCCGATACAGGGAGCGAAGGGGAACAGGGAGTATTTTTTACACTTCAAAAAAGTGTAGGGCTCTTAACCTGCGCCATGAAAAACGCCGCCAAATTAGCACGATTCGATCATATAAAACCTTTTGAATTAGCAGGTTATTCCATCGAGGAGCGATTGGCGGCGATTTGGTGAAAACAGTATAGTTGTCCGGCCCCATCTATGTGATATATTACGTGATTACTCGTTTTTGGCGAATACGCCGGAAAGCGAAGAACACATGTTTTCTGATCTGAAGCGCTCAAGTGCGGCCAGGCCGTTTTCGTTTTAGTAATGAAGAAAACAGAGGATTAACTTGAAGCAAGGAGAGATACGTGAGCGATGTTACGATAAAGCGGATGATGGAGACCGGTCTTCATTTCGGCCACCAGACAAAACGGTGGAACCCGAAAATGCGCAAATACATTTTTGGATCCCGAAACGGAATCTACATAATAGACCTTCAGCAAACCCTTAAAAAATTTGAAAAGGCCATAGCTTTCACGCGGGAGCTTGCGGCCAGGAGAAGTAAAATTCTGTTCATCGGCACAAAATCCCAGGCCAAGGATATTATTGCCGAGCAGGCTACCCGTTGTGGCATGCCGTATGTTCGCGAGAGATGGCTGGGTGGCATGCTTACAAACTATGAGACGATCAAGATGAGCATCGGCAGGCTTAACCAGCTTGATGGGATGGAAGAGGACGGATCGTTTAAGGTGCTGGCCAAAAAAGAAGTCATTAAGCTCCAGAAAGAGAAATTAAAGCTTGAGCGGTATCTGGGCGGCATACGGGATATGGGCGGTCTTCCAGACGCTGTTTTTATTGTGGATACTAAAAAAGAGAAGATCGCCCTCTCCGAGGCGGTCAAACTTAAGATTCCGGTGATGGCCATAGTGGACACGAACTGCGACCCTGACGGGATCGACTACATCATTCCCGGAAACGACGACGCAAACAGGGCGATCGAGCTTATATCCTCCGCAATTGCGGACGCGATTTTGGAAGGCGCGAACGAATATGATATGAGAGAAAAAGCGGTGGCCCAAGAGCATGAGCGAGCCGCCACAGAGAAGAAAAAGCTTGAAGATAAAGAGATGGCGTTGAAAAAAGAAGAAAGCAAAACCGCCGTGGGTAAATCTGGAGATAATACGGACGCGAAGGTTGAAAAGGCCGCAGGTTAGCCTGGGCGGCGGAGCGAATTTAGCAGAGAGCTTCTTAGTTTCAGGCGCGCCGTTGATTACTGCGGCGTGACATATTTGTTGTAACTTATTTTCCCAAGGGAGGAAGTTTGAGAAGATGACGATAAGCGCGGAGATGATAAAAGACCTGAGAGCAAGGTCGGGCGCGGGAATTATGGAATGTAAAGACGCGCTGAAGCAGACCGAAGGCGATACTGAAGAGGCGTTGGATTATCTGCGTAAAAAAGGCTCCAGCGCGGCTGAGAAAAAGGCCGGGCGATCTACCAGGGAAGGCGCTGTGGGAGGAGCCGTTACAGGCGGATCGGGTTCTCTTATCGAGGTCAAATGCGAGACAGATTTTGTCGCCAGAAACGAAAAGTTTCAGGAGTTAGTGAAAAATCTGGCGGAGCATCTGGTCAAATCCGAATTTGTGGAAGATGAAGACTCCTTTATGGATCAACCCTTTTCCGAAGATGCTTCGCATACAGTAAAAAGCGTCATTACAGAAAAAATTCGCGAGCTTGGCGAGAACATAGCGATAGGACGGCGGGCGCTGTACCAGAAGAGCGATCCCGGCGGGTTTGGCATGTATATTCATGGCGTGGGCGGCATCGGGGTTATCGTGGAAGTATCGTGCGCGACACAGGAGACGGCCGACAACGAAGCTTTCAGAGGGCTTTGCCGTGATCTGGCGATGCATGTAGCGGCGTCGAATCCCCTCTCCATAGGGATTGACGATCTGCCGCCTGAAGTTGTGGCGAGAGAAAAGGAGATTTTCGAGGCTCAGGCCAGAGAGTCGGGCAAGCCGGACAAAATAATACCCAAGATTATCGAGGGAAAGCTGAAAAAATATTATAAGGAGGTTTGTCTGCTGGAGCAGGCTTTTGTGAAAGATACGGATAAATCGGTTAAAGGCTTGCTCGAAGAAGCAGGCAAAGAAATGGGTGAGCCTGTCGCGGTCACCCGGTTCAGCCGTTTTCAACTGGGCGAGTGACGGGGGATTTTATGGAATCAGCCAAACTTCCTTTTAAACGTGTATTGCTCAAAGTGACCGGAGAGGCGTTTTGTGATAAAGGCGCCCAGGGGATCGGATTTGGTTCGGTTCGCCACCTCGCCAGCGAAATTAAAGGCATCGCAAATCTGGGTATCGAGATTGCGGTTGTTGTGGGTGGCGGTAATATTTTTCGAGGCTCTGAGGCCTCCGAAAAGGGTATGGATCGGGTCTCGGCGGACAACATGGGTATGATGGCCACTATGATAAACGGCCTGGCGCTTCAAAACGCGCTCGAAGAGATGGATTGCGATACCCGGATGCTCACCGCGATCGACATCCATCAACTCGCGGAGCCTTATGTGCGCAGGCGCGCCATCCGCCATCTGGAAAAGGACAGGGTGATAATACTGGCCGGAGGGACAGGCAACCCTTATTTCACAACCGACACCACCGCCAGCCTCCGCGCAATGGAGCTTGGGGCGCAGGTGATTTTAAAAGCTACAAAAGTGGACGGTATCTACGATGCGGATCCGATGAAAGTCAGCACTGCCAGAAAATATAAGGAGTTGAAATTCATTGATGTCCTCAGAGACAACCTGAAAGTTATGGACGCCGCGGCTATATCGTTGTGCATGGAAAACGACGTTCCGATCATCGTTTTTGACATGACCGTGACGGGAAATATAAAGCGCGTCCTTCTGGGCGAGAAGATAGGGACCATCGTCAGGGGGAAGTAAGGTATGGTCGAAAAAATATTTGGCGAAGTAAAGCACAAGATGGAGGTCACGGTTGAGCGTCTGGGACGCGAGCTTGCCGGCATAAGGACGGGACGCGCTTCTCTTGCCCTTTTAGATGGTATTCACGTTGACTATTATGGAGTGGAGACGCCGTTAAACCAGGTGGCGAACCTTTCGCTCCCCGACTCTCTTACCATAAGCGTGCAACCCTGGGACGCATCGATGACCCCTATCATCGAAAAAGCCATCCTTTCGTCAGACCTGGGGCTCACCCCGTCTAGCGACGGTAAAGTAATACGCATTCCCATTCCTTCGCTGACGGAGGAGAGGAGGAAAGAACTGGTGAAGGTGGTCAGGAAAACCGCCGAGGAAGCGAAGATAGCCGTTCGCAACGTGCGCCGGGATGGAGTGGATAGCATAAAGAAAAAAGAGAAGGCCAAAGAGATATCAGAAGACGAATCCCACACAGCCGCAGACAGGGTGCAGAAAATCACCGACGAATTCATCGGATCGGTGAGCAAACTTGAAGCGGAAAAAGAAAAGGAAGTCATGGACAAATAGTCCGCGACTTTTGGTTTTCAATGAGCGTCGACGAGCTTGAGGTCAAAGTTGACAAGACACGTCTTCCCATGCATATAGCGATTATAATGGATGGCAACGGGCGCTGGGCAGAACAAAGAAGAATGCCCCGGGCCGAGGGTCATCGCATTGGCGTGACCAGGGTGGACGAGATTGTAACTTCATGCAGAAAGCTTGGCGTTAACGCCCTTACACTTTACTCGTTCAGCCTTGAGAACTGGAGCAGGCCCTCCGATGAAGTCTCCACGCTCATGGGGATTTTAAAAAAATATCTCATCAAAGAGCTTGGGCGCATGCTCAAAGAGAATATACGGTTTAACACTATAGGGAACGTCGAGGATTTACCCGGTTTCGCCAGAGAAGTTATTCTAGACGCGAAGCAGAAGACTAAAGATAACACAGGGATGACCCTTACACTTGCTTTGTCGTACGGCTCACGCGACGAGATTGTCCGGGCCGCGAGACAGCTGGTCAAAGATGTTGAGAACAAATTGGTCCGCGCCGAGGAGATTGACGAAGATAAGTTCGCGTCGTACCTCGACACCAAGGCGCTTCCACCGCCAGACCTTCTTATAAGAACCAGCGGCGAGCTTAGAATAAGCAATTTTCTTTTATGGCAGATCGCCTATACAGAGCTATATTTTACCGATAAGCTATGGCCCGAGTTCACGTCGGCCGACCTCATGGAGGCCATAATTTCGTACCAGTCCAGAGAGCGCCGGTATGGCAAGACGAGGGCGCAGGTTTCAGGCGAGACGGGATGACCTGCCTGTGATTCGGATAGCAAGCGGCGTTGTCCTGGCCGCAGGTTTTGCCGCTCTTGTTGTTTTCGGATCACCTCTCCATTTTTTTGTCTTTTGCGAAATAACCGTCGCCGTCTGTCTGCTGGAGTTGAGCGGCATGCTCAAAGCCGGGGGTCAGCCGGATCTAAAACTGACATCCGTCACAGCAGGCGCCGCTATCGTGGCCGTTATTTATTTTGGCGGTGGAGATCATATTGTCGCTGTGACAGGAGCGGTTTTGATCCTGGTCATAGCCTTGAGCCTGTTTCAAAAAGACGATTTGGCCTATCAGAGGGCCTCCAACACCCTTTACGGCATATTTTATGTCACGATCCCGCTATCAGCCCTTGCGGCGCTAAGAGCCGAGCCGGGGGGTGAAGGGTACATTATTATAATAGTCACCGCCAATGCGTTTAGCGATATATTCGCTTTTTTCACCGGTAAAAGCGTCGGGAAAACGCCGCTTGCTCCGCAGATAAGCCCTGGCAAAACCGTAGAAGGTTTCATCGGCGGCCTTGCCGGAGCGATGGCGGGCGCGGTGGGGGCGAAACTTGCGGTGGCCCCCATGCTTGGCATGCCGCACGCTCTGGCGGCGGGAGCGCTGGCCGGTTTTATCGGCCCCATAGGCGATCTCGCCGAATCGTCCATCAAAAGAAAAATGGGCGTGAAAGATTCAGGCTCGGCCATACCGGGGCATGGCGGCGTCCTCGACAGGATCGACAGCCTGATGTTCAGCGCAGTCTCTTTTTACATTTATGTAACAATATTTTTGAGCCAGTGAAAAATATAGTCATCTTAGGCTCCACCGGCTCCATCGGGGTCAACGCGCTTAAAATTATTGAAAGCAGGCCGGACAGTTTTCGCGTCGTCGGTCTTTCAGCGCGATCCAATCTTAAAAATCTTAAAATCCAGATAGAAAAGTTTAGCCCGAAGATCGTATCTGTGGCCGACGCCAGAACGGCAAAACAGCTTCGGGCGATAATCAAAAAAAAGGTAAAAATAGTCACAGGAGTGGAAGGAGCCATCGAGGTCGCCATGACCCCGGACGCCGATGTTGTCTTGTCGGCTATGGTGGGGGCGGTCGGGCTTGCTCCCACCCTCGCGGCGATAAAAGCAGGCAAACAGATCGCGCTAGCCAACAAGGAGACAATGGTTACCGCAGGACAATTGGTAAGCAAAGAGGCGAGAGCCGCGAAAATTAAAATTATTCCGGTAGACTCCGAGCACTCCGCCATTTTCCAGGCGCTTCGTGGGGAGAGACACCTTAAAAAAACGGTTTCGAAACTGATTTTAACAGCTTCCGGCGGGCCGTTTCGAACCATGCCGATCTCGAAGACGCGGCATATAACCGTTAACGAGGCGCTTTGCCATCCGGTCTGGAGCATGGGGCCTAAAATATCTATAGACTCGGCCACTATGATGAACAAAGGGCTGGAAGTGATCGAAGCGCGATGGCTTTTCAACATTCAGCCGTCGAAAATAGAAGTGTTAATCCACCCGCAGAGCATTATACATTCGATGGTCGAGTTTTACGACTCATCCGTGATCGCCCAGATGGGGCTCCCGGACATGCGGGCTCCTATCTCGTTCGCCTTAAACTATCCGAACAGGCTCAAAGTGAATCTTCCCCGGCTCGACTTGACGAAAATTAAAAAACTTACTTTCGAGCCGCCCGATATAAAAAAATTTCCCTCGTTGAAACTGGCCTACGACGCGCTGGATACGGGAGGATCGGCCCCGGCTGTTTTGAACGCGGCTAACGAAGTGGCGGTAGCGGCGTTTCTGGAGAAAAAAATAGCGTTCACCGCCATTTCAGAGGTGGTCGAAGAAACCCTCACTTTAATCAAACCACATCCTGTAAGAAATCTGCCGGAAGCGCTGACCGTAGACAAGGAAGCGAGAATCAAGGCGCGTGAGATTATAGGGAACCTCTAAAAATCCATTTCTGCTACAATCGGCTGTAAAAGGCGCCATGCTTCGTTGACGAGTCAAAATCGTCCTCAGAGTAGTTATT